>JAFVCY010000005.1 GCA_017478805.1 Clostridia bacterium | reverse complement strand
AGACTTTGAAATACTTACAGAAAAAAATGTAAAAAAAATTTTAAAAGATATAAAAAATAATTAATGGTACGTAAAATGAAATTGGAGAAAATGTTTATATATTCACATTTTCTCCTTTTAACTGTCAAATTCAGGATTATAATATATACTTGCTATAATTTCAATAAAAATGTCAAAAAAATAAAACAAATTTTCTGCATGATTTGACAATTTTCGACAAGCTTTATTTCACTTTTGTTACAATTTAAGAAAAATAGAAAAAAATAAGTTATGTCACTTGTTTTTTCTTTTTTTAGTGTAAAATGGATTTAGTTGTTTTAGTAGAGCCATTTTTTAGCTCCAATTGGCATGCTACCAAAGCAATTAAAGGGAGTTAAGATATAGGTGAAAAAAGAAAAAAAGCGGAATAAGTTTAATTACGCTAGTAGTAACTATAATAGTAATAGTTATAATAGCAGGTGCAGTAATTTTAAGTATGTCAAGTAATAACCCAGTAGAACAGGCAAATAAAGCAAAAGTAATGCAGGACATACAAACATTTAGGTCAGAGCTAAATTTGAAAATTGCAAGTGAGTTTGCAAATATGACAATAAAAGAAACATCAGAAATTGACTATGCAGGAGAGGCGATGTATGAATATATACCAAGTATGACAGGAAGAGGAGCAAAAGGAGTGTTATATAAAGATGTGCTAGCAATAGTAGATGGAAAGCTAGTAATGCTAGAAAATACAGGAATTGATAGCACATTAGAAAGCTGGATAGTATCTGCACTAGGGGGAGCAACAGTAGCAGAAGCACCAGAAAATACTACACCACAATCGCCAAGTAAAACACCAGCAACAATAACATTTGCAAATGAAAGTGTAACAAAAGGACTAGAAGATGAAGATTTTACAGTAGCAGTAGAAAATAGTGGAAATGGAGAGGTAACATATAGTTCAGGAAATACTTCAGTTGCAACAGTAAATAGCCAATCAGGGCAAGTAACAATAGTAGGAGCAGGGACAGCGGTAATAACAGCAACAGTGGAAGATAGCGAAACATTTGAATACGCAGAAAAAACAGCAACATATACTATAGCAGTACAAGCAGGAATAGCAAGTATATCATATGAGACAGCAAATGTAGGAAGAAAAGTAACAGATGGAGCATATACAAATGAGCTTTCAAAATCAGGAGATGGAGTGGTAACATATAGCAGTTCAAATACAGCAGTAGCAACAGTAAATAGTGAAACAGGAGAAGTAACACCAATTGCAAATGGAACAGCAATAATAACAGCAACAGTAGAAAACACAGCAAATTATACATATGCAGAAAACGCAGCAAATTATAGCTTATCAGTATGGAATAATACAGGAGAAATGCCAGTAGAATATGCAAAAGCGGTAATAAAGACAGCAGCAGATGCAAGAGAATATATGGGAACAGTAGTAGATTATCATCCTTCAGGAGATACAGCCGGAGTGTATAGAATATTCTATTTAGATGTAGATGGAGATTATGATGCAGCAGGAACACTATTTATAAAAAGAGACTTAATAATGTCAGGAACAGGAGCACTTACGTATAACCATGATGATGCAGTAAAGACAGGATATAACTTAGGCGATTTTAAACAATTTAATCCAGGATATCCACAAAATACAAGTAGTATAACAACAGTAGGAGATACACAAGCCGCATATATAAGTACAAAGAATGCTACGGAATGGAATGCATATAATGTATCAGGAGTATCAGAGTATGTAATAGGAAGTCCAAGTTTGGAGATGTTTGTAGATTCATATAATCAGTGGAAAGGAAATGTAGCATTAGACTGCAGGTATGTAACTGCTGGTACTACACTAGCACAAGGAACAGCAAATGCAGCAGGATATGCAGTAGCACCAGGATATGGAAAAACAAGCATAACAGATTTTGGAACATATGGAGCAGATAATTCAGTAGAAGCAGGGCCAACAGGAAAGACAATGTATATTTATGGAAGCGATAATCACTTTTGGCTAGGGTCTCCTTCGTGCATTTACGCTTCTAGCGTGTACAATGCTTACCGGTGGCGCCGCTCGCGTGAGCTACTACGGTAACTACACGTCTGGGCTTTGTCCGATAGTTTCTCTAGGGTCTTAGATCCAAGGAAGATGAAAATTATAAGTTTACATAATATTTTAAAAAGTTTATTGAGGTTGTACAAAAATATATAGTTATATAAAAACTTATTATAGCGATTATTCAAATAAAAATTGTTACATAGTTATTATTGGCTATGTAACAATATTTTTGTATAGAATAAAATAAAAAAATAATGGCGGAGAATAAAAATATAGTGAAATTGTATTCATACATCTTGTTTTTTTACTTTATGTGTGTTACAATTAAAGTATAAATTATTTTATGTTTTTTGCATAAAATAAAAGAGGATACGTCTGAAATCGAAGTATCAGATGCATTCCCTTTATTTTGAGTATACATCTGAAATAAGCTAAAAGCCTAAATCAGATGTTTTTGCTATTTTATGATGAAAATAAGTAGAATTATAAGAAGTAATAATACCACCACAATTAGTAGTAGTATAATGGCAAAATATGATTTTTCACGTTTTGACATAAATACCACCTCCCTTCGTTTTTTCTATAGAAAAAATAACTTAGAAAAAAAGAAGGGAAAACATCTGATATATTTAAGACGTATCCTCTACTGAATATTATAACATGTATTTGCTATAATTTCAATAAAAATGTCATAAAAATAAAACAAACTTTCTACATAATTTGACAATTTTCGACAAGTTTTATTTAACTTTTGCTACAATTTAAGAAAAATAAGTTATGTCTAAAAATAGATCGTGTATAATAGTGTGTAAATTTTTAAAAGATGAAAATTTATGCACTATATTTTTTATATTTTTTTCTTTCACATTTTTTTGAATAGATATTTTTATGTGATAGGTATGTAAATAATAGAGGTATTAGTTTTTTTTATATGTACATACTTTTAAAATGTTATTCTATGATTTGATATCAAGTAATATGATAAGTTAGTTAAAAAGAGCAAATAAAGCACTAAATTTACATAAAATTAGAGAATTATTAATTTTTAGTTTACATATATCAAAAAATGTGGTAAAATATATATACTAATTGGTAAGGAGTGATTTTTAGTGGCAAGGACTATCAATATGAAGTCTTCAGCTGATAAAGTAAAGGGGCAAGGTGTAGGAAGCGCATACAAAGAACAAGTTGAACTTGTAAGTAACAATTTAAGTGAATATGATGTAAGGATAAATGAAATAAAATTTGCAGATATTATGCATTATCATACAATAAATTTAGAGTATTTTTTAACTTTACCATATGCTAAAATAACATCTGCAACTGTAGGTTATGTTCATTTTTTACCAGAAACTTTAGAAAGTAGTATAAAGCTTCCTAAGTTTATAAAGAAGATATTCTATAAATATGTAATTCAATTTTATAAAAGTATGGATTATTTAGTAACAGTAAATCCATATTTCATAGATAAACTTGAAGCATATGGAATAGAAAGAAAAAAGATAACATACATACCAAATTATGTTTCAACTAAGAATTTCTTTAAGATGGAAAAATCTAAGAAAAGTGAAATAAGGAAGAAGTATGAAATAGATAAGGATAAATTTGTAGTTCTAACAGTAGGTCAGCTTCAAAAAAGAAAAGGTATTTTTGATTTGTTAGAGATTTCAAAAAATATGCCAGATATTCAGTTTGTTTGGGCTGGAGGATTTTCATTTAAAGGAATAACAGATGGTTATGAAGAAATAAAGAAAGTACTAAAAAATCCACCTGCAAATATTAAATTTTTAGGAATAGTTCCAAGAGAGGAAATGAACGAAGTATACAACATGGCAGATATGATGTTTCTGCCATCTTATGAAGAACTATTTCCAATGACAATTCTTGAGTCATCAAATTGCAAGTTGCCAATTCTTTTAAGAGATATTGAGCTATATAAAGGGATACTTGAGGGCTACTATGTAAGTGGCACAAATAATTACGAGTTTCAAGAGGAGATACTCAAATTAAAAAATGATAATCTGTATTACAACAAAGTACAGCAAATGTCAGAAAAGTGTAGTAAGTATTATAGTGAAGCAAATGTAACTGCAATGTGGAAGGCATACTATAATAGGATATATAAAATAAATAGAAAGAGAAAACTTATAAGAAGTGGAGCAAAGCAATGAGTTATAAAAAGAAGAATATAATAAATATAAGTATTGTAGCCGTGATATTTATAGGCATGGCTATATACTTTTTTAGTGTGGAAAACGCAGATAATATTATAAAAGTAATGAAAACAATTAATATATGGTGGATGATATTTGGCCTTGTACTTATAATTATCTACTGGCTTTTAGAGGCACTTTCGTTATATATTGTTGAAAAAAAGATATATAAAGACCAAAAGTATATTAATAGCTTAAGGGTATCTATGATAGGCCAGTTATTTAATTCAATAACACCATTTTCATCTGGTGGACAACCTATGCAGGCAGTAGCAATGAAAATGGAGGGAAAACAGGTAAGTGATTCTGCAACTATACTTCTTATAAAGTTTATAGTTTATCAAGCAGTACTCGTGCTTTTTTCATTAGGCATAATAATATTTGAGTATAGCTATTTTAAGAATCTGGTAACTGGTTTTACAAGACTTGCATTAATTGGATTTTTAGTAAACCTTGTGGTAATAATAGCACTTATACTTATTGGAGCAAAAAGTAATTTTGTAAAGAAAATCCTTGCGTTTTTTTATAAACTCCTTGGAAAAATTAAGATTTTAAAAGAGGTTGACAGAAAACTAAATAACCTTAATTTAAGTGTAGATAATTTTCATGAGAAGTTTAAAATTATAAAGAAGGAAAAGAAAATGGTTTTAAAGCTTGCAATTGTTACTTTTGTACAACTTATAGCTTTCTTTTCAATTACTTATGCGGTATATAGGATGTTTGGACAAGACTCTGTAAGTATAGTAAAAATAATATCAGCACAGGCATTTTTGTCAATGATTATGGCTTTTGTACCAATTCCTGGTGCTGGAATTGCTGCAGAGGGTGGCTTCTATATTATATTTAATACCTTCTTTTCAGAAGAGACAATAAATATGGCAATTCTTTTTTGGAGATTATATACTTTTTATTTACCAATACTAGTTGGAGCAGTATTTTTGATTAAGGTAAGAAAGGAAAATAATGATGTAGATATACTTGAAAAAGCTGAAGAGACTATTAATGATGAATTATAGCAAAAGTGAAGATAATACTCACTTTTGCTTTTTCTTAGTCATAAAATATGTATAGGAGGTGCAAAATGAATTTAAATAATTTAAATGTTGGGCTTGCTATAACTGGTTCATTTTGTAATTTCTCTAATATAAAAAATTTGATACATGATTTAAAGAAGGAAGGAGCAAATGTTACTGCTATAATTTCTGAAACTGCTAAAGACACTTCTACTAGGTTCTATGAGGCTGAGGAATTCTATAAAATGTTAGAAGTTGAAACTGGAAGAGATGTTATAGATTCTATAGTATTAGCAGAACCGATAGGCCCAAAAGATATGTTAGATGTCCTTTTAATTTGTCCTTGTACAGGTAATACCATGGCAAAACTTAATTTAGGGATAATTGATACCACTGTACTTATGGCCGCAAAAAGCATTTTAAGAAAAAACAAACCTGTAGTAATCGGCGTAAGCTCAAATGATGCAATGGGCGCAAATTTCAAGAATTTAGCAGAGCTTATGAATACTAAAAATATATATTTTGTTCCGTTTGGTCAGGATGACTGCATAAAGAAACCTAAATCATTAGTACTTAAATATTCAATGGTTGTCAGTACTATTAAAGAGGCATTAGAGAATAAACAAATTCAACCAGTGCTACAATGACCTAATAAATTTACTATACTAAATAAGCTATAAAAAGTGTAGTAATAAATAATAATATAATTGTATGTTAAAAATAAATTCCCCTTATCTAAAAGATAAGGGGATATGTGTTAATTATACATTTTACTGTTTTCAGCATACTTCTTTAGCTTGTTATATACATTATAACTAATAGTACCTTCTTTAAATTTTCCATCTTCTGCCATGCCAAATGGAGTATCAGTAAGCAACTCCATACCCTCGTCTATAGTAGATATAGGGTAAATATGGAACTTACCTTGGTCTATACTATCTAAAACTTCTTTAGAAAGTGTTAAATTCTTTATATTCTGTTTAGGTATTAAAACACCATGTGAACCATCAAGTCCACGTTCTTTACATACACTGTAGAAACCTTCTATTTTTTCTGTAACTCCACCTATTGGCTGAATCTCACCTTTTTGGTTAACTGAACCAGTAACAGCAATGCTTTGTTTTATAGGTATACCTGATAGACTTGAAAGTATAGCATAAAGCTCAGTAGAAGATGCACTATCACCATCAACACCATTGTATAGTTGTTCGAAACATAGACTAGCAGTAAGTGAAAGAGGGAAGTCTTGAGCATACTTTTCGCCGATGTATGCAGAAAGTATAAATACACCTTTTGAGTGAGTTGTACCACTCATTGCAACTTCACGCTCAATATTAGTAATACCACTTTTACCAACAAATGTATTTGCTGTAATTCTAACAGGTTTACCGAAAGAACAGTCACCAGTATTTATAATAGTAAGGCCATTAATTTGTCCGACCATTTTATCTGAAGTAGATATTATCACACTACCATCAGTTATCATTTGACTTAAGTTATCATTAAAAAGTGAATACCTATTTTTTCTAAGTGCAATAGTATCAAGAACATCACTGCCGTTTACGGATTTTTTACCATTTTTTTTAGCAACATGTTCAGCTTCTATCATAATATCAAGAATTGCTAGATGGTTGCTTGAAAGTTTTGTGCTGTCACCTGCAACATAACTGCTATAATCAATAACTTTCTCTATCGCATCTTTGTTAAATGGAAGAAGCTTATTAGATTCACAAACATAAGCCATATATCCAATTACTTTCTTTATATTAATATCATTTTTTTCACAAGTATCCTCAAATTCAGCTTTAACTTTAAATAACTTCTTAAAGTCAGGGTCTATTTTGCACAAATTTCTGTAATTTGTTTCATTACCTATTAGTATAAACTGTGCTGTAACAGGTATTGGTTCAGGAGAAAGAGTAGGTAGATTTGCGTTTATATTTAAATCTCTAGTTGCATCAATCTTTATTTCTCCATTTTTAATAACTCTCTTTAATGCTTCCCAAATAGGCATAGCATTTGCGATATCTTTTATATTTAGTATTACAAAACCACCATTTGCCTTATGTACAATACCAGGTTTTAACATCATAAGATTAGTCTTTATACCTTGAGGAGTATTCTCATATTCAAGTTTTCCAAACAAATCGTAGTATGTAGGATTTTTACAAATTTCAATTGGTGCACATCTTGTAGCATCATTGTCAATAATCAAATTAACTTTGTAGTTTTCAAAAGGATATACAGACTTAAAAGTTTGCTTAACATCTGCAGTATTCTTTTTAGACTTTAAGTATTCTTCATATTGCTTATAGAATTCAACATTGTTTACAATATCACTTTGTATGTTATAGAAGAAGTTTTGAAGTTTTAGGTTATTCTTGTATTTTACTTTTAAGTCTTTAATGCACTGTGTAGACACAAATGTAGCAATATTGCTTTCCCACTGAGTAATAGTTTTTTCTGCTTCTAAATCGATACTATCTAAAGACTTAAGAATTTTTAAAGTTTCTTCTTGAATAGATGGGCTTTTAGTTTTAAAGTAGTTCTTGTCATTTTCAGATAATTTATTAAACTCAGTCTCATCTATAATATTTCCGTTATATACAGGAGAAAAAGATATTCCATCTTTATCGTATTTTATCTTAAATCCTTGCTCAAAAGTATATTTATCAAAATCGGCAAGAATTTTTTGTTTCATTTTCCCATATCTTTCTCTTATATCCCTTTTTTCCTTTTCATAAGTATCACCACAAAGCTTAGTAGAAAACTCGAAAAGTAATTTGTTTACAAACTGGTTCATATCAGTCTTTAATTCATATCCACAGCCAGCTTCAAGCTCAACTACTAAAGGACTACTAGGGTCATCAAAGTTGTATATGTAACAAAAATCACTAGGAACAGGCATATCTTTAGCTAGGTTATTTACAACTGAAGTAACATATTCAGTTTTACCGATTCCAAAACTTCCTGAAACGTATAGATTGAAGCCTTTTTTCATTATTTGCATAGAAGAAATTATTGCTTTAAGAGCTCTATCTTGACCAATAATTCCTGGATATGGAGTAACTTCTTTGGTAGATTTTATATCTAAATTATAATTAGAATTTTTTGTTATTTCTTCTGTAGTAAGTTCAACAAATTTTTTCATACGTACCCCCAAAATATATTTCATTTTAATTGTATAATATATTAATTTTTTTTTCAAATTAATATGATAATTATTAAATAAAAAATTACTTTTGTAATATTTCTGTAACAAAAAAAGCAGGTAAGGTTACTTTACCTGCAAGTTATATATTAACGCATCTTCATGTGTATCGTTATAATAATTCTTCCTTATATTTACCATTTGAAAGCCATTTTTTTCATAGAAACAAATAGCTTTTTTATTACTTCTTCTGACTTCAAGCATTATATTTTTTACGTTATTTTGCACTGCGTACTCAAGCATTTTTTCTATCATTTTACTGCCTACTAACATATTCCTATATTTTTCATCTACTAATATGTATTCTAAATCTATAGTCTCATCTACGTTTTTAAATATTATATATCCAGCGTATTTTTCATCTATTTTAGCAATAATAAATTTAACAAAATTATTATCTCCATTTAAATAGCTATCAAGTGTATAGTTAGTTGCTAAGCATTCATTTCCTTTTTGCAAGATTGAAATGACAGAAATTGCTATAGCTTTATCTTGTTCAAAGAAGACATCAATCTTTTTCTCCATTTTTCATCCTTTCTGCTTGCGACTGTCTTGCATATATTACATCTAAAGTATATGCATCTTTTTCATGTTCTTTTAAAATTTCATCTGTTACATTTTTGAAGAAATATATGACATCTAAGGAGTTAGGATTTGCTTCATATTTACCGCTTTCACCATATAAATCTTTAAAGTAATCATTTACTATTTCAGGAAAGTCTGATGTAATTATAACATCTGTATATTCTTTTATTTTCTCTTTTATTTCTTCTATTGTATTATTTGATATATCTAGTAAAGTAGAATACGAAACTTTTGAGTTTTGTTTAGAAAACTTAAACAAGCCATAATATGCTCTTGAATTTTTTGCATCTAAAAGAGCGCAGATTATTTTTTCTTCGTTAGTATTTAGTGATAAATATGTATGAAATGCCATTGTTTCAATTGAAGAAACAGAAATAATCTTTGTATCAAATGCACTTGCTAAGCCTTTTACAGTTACGCAGCCAATTCTTGCACCGGTAAATGAACCAGGTCCATTGGTTGTCATTAAATAGTCTAAGTCTTTTATCTTTATATTCCTTTCCTTAAGAACGCTGTCTATTAATTTTAGTAATCTTTCTGAGTGTGTTACGTTATTTGTATCTTCTTTATGCACGATTTCATTTCCATCTAGCAAAGTAGCACTAGCTAGTATAGATGATGTGTCAACTGCTAATATTTTCATTATTTACTTCTCCTTACATTAAATTTTCTTTCATTTTCGTTTATTTTTTCTATTTGTATAAAAATCACATCTTGAGGCAGAATATCCTCAATTATTTCGCCCCACTCTATAATGCACACTCCATTTCCGAAATAGTCTGTGCCTATAGTATTTTCAAATTCAATTGAGTTTTTTAGCCTGTATACATCAAAGTGGAATATTTTAAATTTATCTGCTGAGTATTCATTTACAATTGTAAAGGTTGGGCTAGATACGTCACGCAAAATATTAAAAAAGCTAGCTATTCCTTTCATAAACTCTGTTTTACCACTTCCAAGCTCTCCGATTTAGTGATATGATTTCATTTCCGAGTTAAATTTTTGGCAAATGCTTTTGCAAAATCTTCTGTATCCTTAGTGCTTTTTGAATAGAACGTAAAGTTATCTATTTTTGAATTTAAAAACTTCTCTATCTTTTCCATAATTTCTCCTATATTTTCACTTTTTCAATTATATCATTTTAATGTAAATAATGCAAGAACCTTTTAGGCTTAGTTGGTGACAAAGAAGAGACTATTTAAAAATGGCTAATAAAAAATGATAAAAAATTTAAAATAAATGTTGTATTTTAAATATGTATTTGCTATACTAGGTGTGAAACTGGTGAATCAGATGTATTCACTTTATATGGATACACCTGAAATAAGCTTTTTATGCTTAAATCAGATGTTTTTTCTATTTTATGATGAAGAAGTAGTTTGTCTTGGGACATAGAGCTAAAAAAAATAGCCTATATAAAAGTGGTAATAGTGATAATTAAGTATAAAAGAAAGAACAAAATATATGAGAAATCTTAGACTAACTAGATTTCTCATAATTCTATTTATTATTTTCACTAGTGTTCTTTTCTTGTTGTTGTAAATTATATATTGTTTTTTGATTTTCAATTTCGGCTCTAAGTTCCTCTTCAGTCGGTAGATATAGTTTATATTTTGAAGCAAATAATTGCTCATTACCTTTTAAAATAGAGTATCTTGCAATATCTTCATCAGTTTCAGAACAAAGTAGTATTCCTATTGTAGGATTATCATCTTTTGATTTTTTTAATTCATCATACATCCTAACATACATATCCATTTGTCCAACATCTTGGTGAGTTATTTTATTGGTTTTCAAATCAATTAGTACAAAACATTTTAATATATAGTTATAAAATACCAAATCGATGTAGTAATCTTCTTTTTCAGTATGAATATGTTTCTGTCTTGCTACAAAAGCATATCCTTTTCCGAAGTTCCATTAAAAATTTTTGTAAATTATCTATTATATTTGTTTCAAGTTCAGTTTCTGTAAATTCACTATCTAATGAATATCCTAAAAATTCCGCTATTACTGGATTTTTTACAAATTCTAATTTATTTAATAAACAATGTTCTTTATTCTTTTCTTTCATTTCATTAATTACAGGCGCTTTAACTTGTGATTTTAAAAGTCGATAATAGTATTGTGTATCAATATTTCTTTGAAGAGTTCTTGTACTCCAATTTTGCTCAAATGCTTCTTTTTCATACCAATCTCTGGCTTGTTTGTCAAATACTTGTAGTAATGTTCTATAATGACTCCAAGAAAGCAACATTCCAGATTGTCGACGCACTGCGTCGACAATTTGTGGAAAATTTTTGTAAAAACTTAAAAAATGATATAAGTTACTTCTATCAAAGCCTTTTCCGTATTTTTGAGTAAGGTCTTTTGATAAATTTTTAATTATTTCTGTACCATAACTAGCTCTACTTTCTCCTTTTAATTCTTCCTCAGCAATTCTATATCCAATTAACCAGTTTCTTTCTACTAATGCAAGATTAACTGAATGATAAGCATAATCTTTTGCAGATTCAATAATAGTACAAACATCTTCTAATACATTATCTGTATTTTGGTATTTAATAATCATTGAATTAATGTCTAATTTTTCTAAATTCATTTTTTATTCATCCCCTTTATTTTTTATCATATATACCTTTTTATTCATATAGTATTTGAATAATATATATGCTATATTGATATTATAGCAAATCATTATTCTAATGTCAAAAAATATGTCAAAATTTCAAAACAAATGTTTAGACATATTTCGACAAAAAATATTACACTTTTGTTACAATTTAAGAAAATTATAAAAAAATAACTTATGTCACTTGAAGTTTTTTTTTTACTATGAAAATAAAGTATTACTGAACTCTAAAAAAGGCCGCAATATCCCTATACAAATTAGCACAATTTTTTAAAATTCACTAATATATCATCTTCAAATATTATTGATTTATAGGCGATTTTTCAGATATTT
>JAFVCY010000044.1 GCA_017478805.1 Clostridia bacterium | reverse complement strand
GATTAGCCCTATAAGGGCATATTACTGGCTGGGACTTAAGTCCCTCTCACAATCTGCCAATTGCATATTGTTTTCTAGCTACTACTTAGAAGTAGTTTCTATTTTCTCTTTTTCTCTATTTTCTCTCCAGTGAATGGATCTATGTATTCATATATGCTTATCTGGTCATATGCTATATCTTCTTGTAACTGATTTTTTATATACTCTTTTATTATATTTTCATTCTTTCCAACTGTATCTACATAGTATCCTTCACACAAAAATTGTCTTTTTCCATACTTATATTTTAAGTTTGCATATTTATCAAATATTCTTAATGTACTTTTTCCTTTTAAATACCCCATAAAACTTGCTACACTCATTTTTGGTGATATTTCTACCAACATATGTACATGATCTGCACACATTTCTCCTTGTATTATTTTTACCTCTTTAAACTCACATAGTTGCCTTAGTATTGCTCCTATTTCTTTCTTTATTTTTCCATATATTACTCTTCTTCTATATTTTGGTGCAAATACTATGATATTTGCAATTCCATTTACTATGTGATAAACTATTAACGTTATCTTTCATTAGATAATCCCTCCTTTTTATAATTTCTTTGCATTTGACAGATTGCATTTTAATTATATTATTGGAGGATTTTTCATGCAATGCTATCGTTTTTTTAGAACCACGCGCATAGCACGTGGTTTTCAGATATACAAAAAGTGAACCATAACCCTATAACATACTATTCTAAAAACTCAACTGAGTCATTTAATGATAAATTTTCCATACCACTTATACTGTAATATGTAGCCGGTACATCCCCTACAAGTATTGTTTCAACTACGTTTATCTGATTCACATATTCCTGAGTCTCTATTTGTATCGGCGCTAAAAATCTAACTTTTGTTGTAACTTCAATATATATTCTGTTTCTTACTTGGTTTATTCCTGCCTCTTCAAATTCAGACTTAAATACCGCTATAACACTACTACTTGGCAACAATTTTAGATGTAATTTTGGTCCTACAGAACTAAGTGCTTTAAGTTTTAATATACTAGTGATTGGTACATTTACTTCTGTACTATCAAGATTTGAAATTCTTTCTTTTATATCACTTGAAATCTCTGTTGAAAGTTTGGTAAGTTTGATGGTATTTGCACTAAGAGATACAACTTTATTATTCTCATCTCTTTCCACTTTTACCAAATCTTCATACTCTATACCATCAATATTTTCTATTATTGATTTATTTGTAGCATCTAGAGCTATATACCTTGCTTTTGACTCACAAAAGCTTTGAATGACATCTACTGCATTTATATAAAAATTAAACAAAAACACAACTATTACAATTAGAATAAGAAAAAAGACAAATGATTTTTTTCCTCTCATTTGTCTTAAGCATCTTTTATAATATTTAGGTCTCATCATCTGATTATTAATAGTTTCTGTCCTACTGATATAACATCTGGATTTTCAATATTATTAATAGTTGCTATTTTTTGGACATTTGTTTTGTATTTTTTAGCTATACTCCATAGCGTATCATTTGGTTTTACTATGTATATACTCATACTATCTAAATCTTCACTTGTTAACTCTTCTAAATCAATATTTTGAGCATAAGAAACATCTATAATGCTATCAATTTCAATACATACTATCAAATTTACTTTTATACTTAAATCTTGCTTGTTTTGAGATATACTAACATTTTCAGCTTTTATTTCAGTTACCTTTTTATTATTTGTTTGACTTTCATCTATTTCAATTCTTTCAGATATATGGATATCTATTACTTTTGACTCAACATCTGAAGAATCTATATTTTCACTAAGCACATTTATTTTTAAATTTCCCTCTAAAAGCATTTTATCATCATTTTCTTTTACAATTAAATAGCTAGTGTCAACTTCATAATCTACTACTCCATAATCCTTATTTATCGCATTTTCAATACTACTCTTTATTTCTATATTTTTCTCTATTTTTTCAAATGATTTAACTACTCTTGCATTTTTTGTGTCATAAGTTAAATCATTGTCCTCACTATAGAAATCATCTACATAACTTATTTCTTCCTTTTCAAACATCAAAACACATACAGCTATTTGATAATCTACACTTATAGTTTTTGAACTAGTTATATCAGAATTTGCTTTTACATTAAAGTCTTTTATATTATACCTTATGTCAAACTCAGACACGTCTTTTATATTGTTAAATTCAACCATTGATGTAAATGGTACAAGAAGCTCTGCTTTTTTTACTTCATTTACATTTTCAGTTGATAAATATAATATCTTAAGTAAAATATCACCTTTTACTAGTAGTTTATTATAGCTTTGCTTATATTCTTTATTTATAATTTCCGTTGTAACTTTTAATATCTCACCAAAATCCGAATTTTCTTCTGGAAGCATTATATCTTCCCTTGAAACTATATTTTCACATTTAGTTTCTATAATATTATTAAATTTGTCACTTTTTATTTTTGTTTGGATTGAATTTGAGTTTACAAACTTTTGAGTAAGTGGAACTTCAGTTAAATTTGATGCATTTACCCTAAATATAACTTCTGTTTTAACAGATATTTTTCTTTCGTTTGGAAGTGCAAATATTACATTTTTTACTTTTGGCTCTACAGTTATATTTGAATCAGTATTAATATTTTTTAGATTTAAAATCTCACTATATGGAGATGATGTAAGTACTCCTCTTATTCCCATTTCACTATCATTTGCTTTATAGATTATGAAATAGTTAAGTCTTCCTGTTACTTTTACTCCTGAACTTAATGGTTCTACATCTGTTACATATGGATTTACTGTTACATTTACTACCTTTATAGCATCAGGCTTAGTATCTGGCAAAATTATATCTTGTTCTATCCAGCTAGTTACATTTTCTTTTATACTTTCACTGTATAATTTTATCATTTTATCTTCTTTTTCAATTTTCATAATTTCCTCCTCACAATATTTTAGTAAAGTATATGAAAATTAATAAAAATTATTACTAACTATTTTCATATTTTTTGCATATTATATAGTGGTAGTATTAAATTATATATTTAGTGCTATATTAGAGAGTTTATCCAAAAATTTAATATATATATGAATAGGCTACATTTTTATGTGTAGCCTTGATTTTTTCTAATTACTATATATGATGTAATTATTAATAATTTTATGTCATTTTTTTCTCGTTTTTTTTCATTTATAAAAAAAATCTCCTATAAACTATTTTCCAAAAGATTAATATTTTTTTATTGACAAATGTATTTACTTGTTGTAAAATAAAACTTGTCACAAAATAAATTAATCCTTTTTTTAATAATTATGGAGGTATTTTTATGCAATCTTTAGGTTATTTAGCCCGTGATTATTTTGCTGGTGTTCCAGCTAAAAATGAAATATTTAAGATATCCAAAAGGATAGCAAAATTAATAGTTAAAGAACAGGTAAAATCAAGTACAAATTCAATTTTCAATATTGACTCATCAATATTCCTAAAAACTTATATTATTGAACTTCCTCTTGACTTTTCATATAACGGTGAAACAATAAAGTGCTATTTTTTTAACAATTCATTATTTCCAGAAACTATAACCATCTACCCAAATGAGTTAGAAAGCCTTTTCATTACTATATGCACTACTTTGGAAAGAATATTTGAAAGCATTTTTTCTTTTTCAATTCAAAATATTGATTATGAAATATTGCCTGGTAAAAATCCAGCTAAACAAAGCGTTATAATGTTCTCATATAACATAACAAAAAATTAAAATTTAAAATCTCAGGATAATTTTTCCTGAGATTATTATTGCATTTTAATTAATGATTATATCATTCCATTATTTTATTATTACATTGTAAGTACTCCTTTTGTAGTTTCAAGCATTATTAATATTTTTTCTTCTTCTAAAGTTTGTGCATTTACATATACTAAGTAATTTTTCTCATCGTACATACACTCAATCTCATAGACAAATATTTCCTCTTTAGCATCAGTAGGAATAATGGCTTTCCTTATATTCTTCACTTCTAAATTACTATTTACTGCCTTCTTTATATCTTCCTCAAGTAAAGTATTTTCTACAATATTCCTTTCACTATGGTTATATATATACCCACCAGCCTCTAAAGAGCAAACTTCACCACTGTCTAAAGCAATTTTAATCTTAATTAAGTCCGGGTAAAGTATAATCCCTGCCTGAACAGCAGCATAGTTTATTGTTATCATATTTTCTTCTGTAAAGTAGTAGGTGTCAGTCATATCATTTATTCCCAATTTTTCTAAATACTCTTTTCCAATATCCACTGCTTTTTTCTCAGTTATATTTCTTTCAGCTACATTTCTATCTGAAATAATTAAATAAATATACCCTGAATCTTTCGTTATATATACATTTTTTATATCTTCTTCTTCTTTTAATTTTAAAGTATAGTAATATAGTTCTAAATTATTTACCTGCTCTGACATAAACTCTAAACTTTCTATGTTTTCCTCGCCATAAATCGATTTTAATTTATCTTTTCCATCTTCTTCTGAAATTATATTCCCTGTTAACATTTTAGGCTTAATATTTAAAATATGCTCTGAAAAAGCGCCATCGTATATAAGGCCGGCATAATCTTGAAATGTTTTTGATATACTATATATATTTATATCAGAGCTATCAGATAGATTTTCATTTGCTACCTCTTCTACCTCATCCCATTTAAGTTTTCCATCATTTAAGTCTGAAAAAATCTTACTAGTTATATAAAAAAGTTTATTTGCATAGTTTGATAAATCATTTAAATTTCCATATTCTTCTATGGTTATACTCTTTCCAGATGCAACTTTTTCTATTAAATAGTATGAATAATCACTAAGCTGAGCTAAAAACTTAGATACCCCTACCATATTATCTTGCTTAACTGGAAGATTAGCTAGGTTTTCTTTAGCTAAATTGGACTGTCTCCAAATATCTGCAAGAGTTGTTATTATTATCTTATTTGAGCTTGCAACTGATAGTTTATTTAGTTGTGTATTTACATTTTTTACATACCCTATCATTTCATACATACTTCTATTGTATTCATCTTCTGTAAAGTCTTTTTGCCTCTTAAATTTAACTAAAAAGTCCATAGAAATAACTAAGCTTAAGCCAAACACAAAGAAAAAAATTAAGCTTAATACTTTTGGACTTGTTCTTCTTTTCTTTCTAACAATATACGCTTCTACCTTTTCTATCATTTACTTTTCCTCCACAGCAAATCTATGATTGCCTATTGTCGCTATAGTTTTGAGTGAAAAAAGATATTTACTTTTTGTATATCTTGGGTCATAGAAGTACAGTGCTCCTCCTGTTGGATCACTTCCGTTTAAAGCTTCTCTTGCTGCTTTATACACAGTTGAGTCTTTAGCTATAGCTTTGTCAAACTGACCATCTGTTACTGCTGTAAATTGTCCCTTTTGATATATCACTCCTGCTATTGTATTTGGGAATTCACTACTTCTTACTCTGTTCATTATTACTGCACCAACTGCTACTTGACCTTGATATGGCTCTCCTCTTGCTTCACCATTTATTATTCTTGCAAGTAAATTTACCATGTCTGAACCGTCTTCTGCCTGAGTGGTTGAAATTCCGCTAGATGCTACATCTTTTGCGTACAGCCCTGGAAATTTTATTTTTACTTTATTCATATTTACAAATAGTAATATTACTAGAAATGAAAGTATAAAAAAAGAAATTGTATATTTACCAAACTTATTCAAAATAATTACCATACCTTTCTTAATAATTATTTTTAACAAAATTTAGGTAAATATACAATTTAAAGTTTTTGTTAGAATATAAAACTAAAAATTATGAGAAGTATAACTCCTGGAAGTCCTAAAAGTCCTGCAACTGTCGCAGTAATCCAGTTTATTGGCAATGTTATTCCTATCATAGCTCCTAAAAAATTAAGTGCAAATAACATAATTCCACCTAGCAAGATATTTACAACAAGTTTTATTAAAAGTTTAAATGGCCATGAAAATATCTTTGCTATTATAACGACTGCAACAATGCATGCTACAAATATTAAATATTCCATATCTTTTCCTCCTATGTACTTTATTCTAAAATATATTTTTCTATATATTTTATTACAGCATCTTTATTATTATGAATTATAACTATAATTGTATCATTATATTTTTTTATTTCATATTCATTTGCTACTTCTTTTTGCGTATACATATAATTTTCATAATAATCCTTTATGTTTTCTGCTCTTTCTATAATTGCATCACTTAATGCATCTAAATACGTTTTTTCATTTACTTTAAATATACCTATCTCAAATGCTTCTATATCCATAAAAGATGTAATAACAGAGAACTCTTCAATTTTACTAAAATCAATTTTTTCGTACTTTTCCTTAGCTTCTTCTTTTGGCATAATATATGCATTTGAAAAATCAAACTCTGAAATTAAGCTATTTGAGAGCTTTTTCACATCTACATCTACATTTCTAAATTTATCAAAAATCCAAAGCTGATTTATGTACATATATGCAAATACTAATAAAATAATAAGTACTATAGCAATTATTAATAATATATATTTTTTTCTCATACAACCACTTCGCTTTGATTATATAGTAATATTTATTTTTTGTCAACAAGTAATTTTACTATATAGTTTATAAAAATGTGTTTTTTAACAATTATTACAAAAGATTCAATAATTGAGTGACCAATTTTTTTATGATACATTATTTATATATAAATATACATCTTTTTTTTGAATAAAACACTTTTATTATACATAAAATAGGAATATAAGTATTGACAAATAATTTTTTATTTGCTATACTTTAAGTAATAAGTGTGGTAGTTAACTACTCACGTAAAGCATAAAGCAGTGATTTCTTCTATTAAGATGTCCATAGCTAAGCTAGTTGGTTGCTCTTTTTTTATATAAATTTATCTCCATCAATAAAATGTATCATAGGAAGTAATTTTTTAAATTGCTTTAAGCAGTGTTCTTTTTTCTCAATATTCTTTACTTTATCAAATAAAGTAATACTATATACCCATTTTGGTAATTGCAATAAAATCACTTTCCAAAATTTATATGTGTGTATTATATACATTTTGGAAAGTGAAATATTTCATTGCATGCTTAAAATTATACAAATAATTTAATTTATTTTTTAGTTCTATATATACTCAAAGCAAATGTTTTCAATTTAACATTTACTTTCTCCTATTATTTTACATAGTAATGAGTTATTGGTTTTAGATTTTCATCAAGTTCATAGCATATAGGATTACCAGTTTCAAGTTCTAGTTTTATTACATCTTCATCACTTATATTATCTAGATACTTCATAAGTGCTCTTAAGCTATTTCCATGAGCTGCAATAATTACATTTCTTCCTTCCTCTAGTGCTGGTTTTATATCTGAATCCCAATATTTTATAACTCTATCTATGGTATCAATTAAGTTCTCTGTCTTTGGAAGTTCTGACTCACTTAAGCCACTATATTTAGGGTCATTTCCAGGATATCTAGGGTCAGTTACTTCAAGCTCTGGTGGTCTTACATCTGTGCTTCTTCTCCAAAGAAGGACTTGATTTTCACCATATTTTTCTTTCGTTTCATCTTTATTTAATCCTTGAAGAGCTCCATAATGTCTTTCATTTAATCTCCAGCTTTTTCTTATTTCAATACCTTCTTCACCCATTTCTTTTAGTATATAATTTAATGTATTTTGTGCTCTTTTAAGCTCAGAAGTAAACGCTAAATCAAAATGATAACCTTTTTCTTTTAAAGCCTTTCCTGCCTCTATTGCTTCATTTACCCCCTTTTCTGAAAGTTCAACATCAGTCCAACCTGTAAATCTATTTTCCAAATTCCACTGACTTTGCCCATGTCTTACTAAAACTAATTTAATCATAATAAATCCCTCCTAAATAAATTTTCAATAATTTTTAGCTACAGCTATATTTTACTACTAAAGCATATATAATTTCAAGTATTTTGCTATTTATTTATTATATTTTTGATAATTAAAGTTTACTATTCAAATATCAATTCTTTATATCACAAATTCTTAAAAATTTTATCATAAAAAATCAAAAAATTACCTAAATATTAAGGATTTTTATTATTATTTTTTTACCTAATTTTTTTTATTTCAGTATTCTAGAGGATTTTCAACTTTTTAGTTAAAAAATTGAAAATTCGGAATTCAATTCCGAAAATATTGGCAAAAAATTATTTTTTTGATAAAATAAATTTTAGGTGATGTTATGAAATATATTTCAAGAACAATAGAAGAAAAATTAATTTCTATGATAGATAGTTATCAAGTTATAATGATTACTGGTCCAAGACAAGTTGGAAAAAGTACTTTATTAAGCTATATTTCTAGAAAACTAAATAAAAAAATTAATAAAGTTACTCTAGATGATTTAGTTCTTAAAAAACAAGCTCAAGAAGATCCTGAATTATTTTTAAGAACTCATGAAGCTCCCCTTATAATTGATGAATTTCAAAGAGCTCCTGAATTGTTATCATATATAAAAATAATTGTTGATGATGAAAATGAAAAAGTAACATTTGGAGAAAAAGATAAAATCCAAACATTATATTTTTTAACAGGAAGTCAAATCTTTGAAACTATGGAAGAAATATCTGAATCACTTGCTGGTAGAGTAGGAATTCTTGACTTATATGGACTTTCAGAAAGAGAAATCGAAGGAAAAGAAAGTCAACTTTTTATACCAAATATTAGCGATATAAAAACAAGAAAAAGAACAGAATATAAATCAACACTGGAATTGTATAAAAAAATATATAAAGGTTCATATCCTGAATTATACACGATAAATAAAGATATTGAAAAATATTATAGTGGTTATTTTAGAACTTTTATCGAAAAAGATTTAAGAAAATTAATAAATATAAAAGATGAAAATAAATTTATAAAATTTGTATCTTCACTAGCTGCAAGAACAGGGCAAGAATTTATTGCCACATCAGTTGCCTCTGAAATTGGAATAGATGACAAAACTGCTTCATCTTGGCTTTCCATATTAAAAAACACTGGTATAATTTATTTATTACAACCTTATATGAATAATAGAGTAGGTAAAATCATTAAAAGAGAAAAAATATATTTTACAGATACAGGACTTGCTTGTTATTTATCGGGATACATTGATCATATTACTCTTGAGAAAAGTGCATACAGTGGTGCTATTTTTGAAACTTATGTCGTAGATGAAATAATTAAATCTTTTGCAAATAGTGGAAAGGATATAAAGAAACACTTGTGTTATTATAGAGATAATAACCACAAAGAAATTGACTTGCTTATAAATTACAATAATGTTATCTATCCAATTGAAATAAAAAAAAGTGCAAATCCAAGTAGAGATGCAATTAAAAATTTTGATGTAGTAGGTAATTTTGAAACTCAAAAAGGAAATGGTATTGTACTATGTATGTCAAAAGATATAATTGCATATGATGAAAGTAATTATATGGTTCCTATTGAATATATTTAGCTTAGAATAATTATCTTATCCTAATTTATATATTATAGGGCAATTTGATTATAATATAATTAATCAAAAAGTATGTTAACAAAACAATTCATTAACATACTTTTTTTGGCTTATAACCCCCTAGCTAGTCTAAGGGGTCGGTAAAGCTTTAGCGTTGAGTAGACAAAATACTCCTTTCAAAATTAATGATGTAAAAAGTTTATCACATACAAGCTTAAATTGCAAATATCATGTAGTTTTTGCACTAAAATACAGAAGAAAAGTATTTTATGAAAGTAAAAGATTAGAAATAGGAAAAATATTAAGAGAATTATGTAATTGGAAAGGAATAACAATAATAGAAGCAGAAGTATGTCTAGACCATATACATATGCTATTAGAAATACCACCAAAATATAGTGTATCATCAATTATGGGATTCCTAAAAGGAAATAGTAGCATAATAATATACAGTCAATGGTAAAATATGAAATATAAATATATGAATAGAGAATTTTGGTGCATTAGAATAAATTCCAGTGATGTTTTTTTATAAAGAGTTTGCCACCTAAGTTACCACCTAATAAAATAATTTACTAGGCCACATTTTTATTTATAGGACACTGTTCTTGTTCTTTATCCATCGTAACTTCTTTGTCTCCTCTACTATTTTTTATATATTTTAGTAAGGTAGACATAACCATTAATGGTCTATGACCCTCTTAAGACCTGTACATGCAAATTGCCCACATAATCGGACATGCATCGTTAACACATACTGCTCTTTATGAAATGGAGTTATATTATTTATTATTTTCCTTGCTTTTTTAAGCTTTTTTTATTTTCTTTTTCAAGTTGTTTTAAACTTTTTATTGGCTTCCTGACGTCAAAAAAGCAATCTTTTATTGAAATTTTGCTATTTTCACAAGCACTCATTGCTTTTTCAATTACATTTTTAAAATTATCCCATTTTGAATATTGTAAAATAGGCATAAGTTCTCTAGCATACCAAAATTCAATACCATTTACATCAGTTATGTTTAATATCTTCAAATGATTTATTATTTGGAACTAATTACGTATTTTACATCATTTATAATTTCTATTTAACAATTACATTATATTACTTGTTGTGTTTGTTATCAGCTTATTAGTGTTTATTTAATAATAATTTTTTTATAATCCCTAGGCACACAAAAAACTTCTAAATGCAAAATATGCATCTAGAAGCTATATATTTACTACCCAATTATAACTACTTTTATCTTCTTCTTTTCAAGATTTATTCTCTTTATACTTACTAGAACTTTTTGACCATACTCCACACCGTTTACATGTTCTGCAATACCTACTAAATTTGGTTTAAGTTCAACAAATATTCCCGTTTTCATCCTATTTCTAATTATGCCTTCTACAATATCTCCCTCTTTTAGTTTCTTTGCATTTGATTCAAAAGTTCCTAAATTTTCCTTATATGATAAATCTATCTTTCCAGTATCTCTATCGTATTTTTTTACAACAACTTTTATTCTTTGACCTACTTTTAATACATCTTGAGGATGGTTTATTCCCACATCTGTTATATCCTGAATCTTAAGCATACCAGTTACGCCACCACCTACATCTACAAAAGCAGCATAATCTGTCATACTCCTTACTATTCCACGCATCTTTATTCCAGGTTTTAAGTGCATATACATCCACTTTCTTACCTTAAGCTCTAATATTCTTTTAGACATGATAACTAGTACATTTCCATCTGTTTCTGTAATTATCTCTTTAATACAAGCCTCAACCTTTTTTCCAGCTTTATTTACAATATGTTTGGTATTTACTAGTCCATCATCCTCAACTACACTTGAAGCTTCACTTCTTGGAAGTATAGCCTTTATATTTTCTCCTATATATCCTACCATGTTAAAGCTATCATCTACTTCTTCTACTTTCATCTCTAAAACTTGCTCTTTATTCTTTATTTCTTCTAATTCTTCAATATTTATTTTCATAACTAACTCCTATCCTACAAACTCTTTATCAGGAATTTGTAATACAAACTCATATGGTGCTTTTTCAATTACCCATATATCAATATTTTTATTCTTATCTACTGAATTTTCCTCAGATAATATCTTGTATCCTTCTGGATACATATAATTCTTTTTCATTACTATTACATTATATACTAAAACTTTATCGCCACTTTCATTTGTTTTGCTAGACACAAGTTCTAAATAACTTGTATTATTCTTTGTATCCTTTATCCTTGCTTTCTGGCTTAAAGTAGACTTTATACTGCTTGAGTATGTGTTATAATAACTATAGTCAAAAAATGATTTAAGCTGATTCTCATTTACTTTACTTAAATTATCTAAAAAGTACTGCAGATATACCCTAGATGCTTTTTCTGATGTGTAATCTGTGTCTATATCACCAAGCTTAATACTTGTGTTTTCTTTTCTGTCATTAAACTCGCTTACTCCCTCTACTATATTTCCTTGAATTATTAATACATACATTACTACTAGAATTATGCCGTATATAAACATGAGCTTTGGAATATCTATACTATACATATTAGTCCTCCTTACCGTTCAAATGTACCATCAGTTACTATGGTAAAATTGTTTGTAAATCTATCAAGTGATATTACGATTTGAACCATGTTATCTTTGTTTGTTTCTACTATATATGAATTATCACTTGATAGTTTATTATTTAGCACTACATAACATCTATATGTATCCAAATATAACCTATATGCGTATTTTACTATAACCTCAAATTCTCCACTACTTTCTAAATCTTTCTTCTTCTTTGCATAATCTTCATTTGTTCTCCTTGAAATTATTGATGTCACATGCTTTGATTTTTCATACTGCCCAAAATATATATACTCGTAATACTTATTTATGCTTTCCTGAAGTTCACTTATAACTAGCTCATCTTTTACCAAATTATTATCGCTATCTGAAAAAGCCTTTGAATAAAATGGTTCAGTAAACTTAAATACTAAATATAGTGATGTTAAAAATAACGTTAAGAGTAGTAAGCAATTTATAAATAGTGATATTTTTATACTTGTACGCCACATTTTTCTACCTCCTAAAGACCTATCTTAAATACATTTATTGCATACTCATAAACTGTAATTTTAGGAATTAACATTAAATCTTTATCATCACCATCTAAAACTTCATAATTATATATACTAACATTTCTTAAAACTTCCTCTGATAATTTATTTATATTTAATTTCCACACTTCACTTTTTACCTCTTTGTAATTTCTCTTTGCGTACTCTCTAAACTCAGATAAAACATTTCCAAATTTTTCTTTTGAGCTATTATCTAGCATGTTATATGCTGCCTCAAAATTGTTATTCTTTATATTCTCTATATATTCCTCTATATATTCTTCTTTTGAGCTATATACTAAATTTAGTGATACATATGTATTATTTGAGTTTGTTTTATCAATTTGTTTTAAAAAGTTTATACCTATAAAGTAAGCTGCCATAAGGAACATAAAAAATATCATTACTTTATTCTTTCCTGATTCTCCAAACATTTTATTACACCTCGCTAGTTTCAATATTTAATACTCTAAAAAATCCTTTTTCACGATTTAATTTTACTACCATTTTAACTTCCTGTGAAAATGAATTTGTATTCTTTATATTAAACTCACATAAATATATTTCACTGTCTAGAACACTTATATCATTAAATGAAAGCTCAAATAAATCAGATATAACTAGCTTGTCTGATAATGCTTTATACTCCTCATTTGACATTTTGGCATAGTACAAAGACATGTCTTTTAGTTTGGAATATTCTTGATTCTTTAAACATCTTACATATTTTTTTATAACTGTATTCAAATCACCATATATGTCATAATCTTTAAGTGGCACAGCACTTGTTTCTTTTATTAAATTTAGCGTATAATTTACCTTAAGTACATTTAAAACTGTATCAAATGCCATATATGTTAGTACAATTACCCCTATAGAAAGCAATATATTTTTAACACTTATTCTCATTTATCATACCTTCTTATCTTTTTACCATGAATAATTCCAGTCCATTAAATAACTGCCATCTTTTTCTTCATAAATTGCAATATACAGTTGTTTTGGCTGGTAAACTTCCATTTTATATTCTTCTGCCTTTATATAATATGGCATTTCAATATTTATGCAGAATAGATAATTATCGTCTGGAGGATAATATCCTAATATATCTATTGTGTATTGAGATTTATCTGCAAAATACTTTTCAGCCACAACTGCACCAAATTCTTCTACTTTGTTACTAAATATAGCTTTACTTTCATCAGTTAAGTTTTTAAATACTTTAGAGTATTCTTTATCTACTAAATAGCCTATTTGGTCATTTAGGAATAAATACATAATATCAGTATTTCTTGTTTCTATTTTAAAAACACTATTTTTTATATTATCATCAAAATATAAACTATTAACGCTTTCATTATTAACTTTAAAACCAAGATAATTAGAAACAAGAATTAGAGCAATAAAAATAATAATAAACTTTACAATATAACTCTTTACCATAACTTACTCCTTCCTGCCTAAATCGTATAATTTATCATATAATATCTTAAAGTAGTTTTTATTTTCATATATTTTAATTATTACATAATAATCTTCTTGCTGATTTTCATAAAGTGTATAATGTACTCTATATGTTGAATTATTTATTTTATAGTATTTCAAACATTTAATTGTATACATATCATTAATGTTATTAAAAAAGGCTTGTGTTTTATCTTTACTTCTTATGCTATATGGCATAAATGTGTTTATGTTATCCATGTTTTCTCTTACTGATAATATGTATTTTATAACTATATTTTGAAGTTTTTCTTTTAACTGTTCGTCTTCGATTGAAGTATAATTAGTATTTGATTCATAAAATTTTGACATGAAAAACTCACTATATATATCATAAATTCCTGAAAATACAATAATTATAATAGCTAAAATAAATATTATTTTAAATATCTTTTCCATCATTTTCCCTCTTTTTATAAAATTTTAAAGTTAGTGCAAATTGCACTAAAATTGCACTAACTTTAAGGATTATATTTATAGTAATATGCTAAGTGTGAAGCTAAATCGTTTAAATTATACCAGCCATCTGTTACTCCACCTTGGTTGTTTCTAACTCCAAAATTAAATCCACTAGAAAAACCTGTTGCTAAATATACCATTGTTCCAGTACTATCTATATCTAAAATTGCCATAAAGTGTCTATCTCCGCCATCTCTTATTGCAACTGGGCAGCCTTTTTGCAAGCTTGCACGTATATCTGCAGCTGCTTTATGAGTTTGAGATTCGGTACTTGAAACATCAATTCTAGAAGTCATTGTTCCAATTTTAGGATTTATTGCTTTAGCAGCAGCCACTGCATTAGATGGATTTGCTCCTAAGCTATTTACCGTATCTGTTCCTCTTTGAAGGTACATTTGAAGCGGAGTTATATTAAATCCAAGTACTGATAAACAGTTTGCTGCAGCTGTAAATGGACAACCATTTGACCTTAACGTACCAGCCCCCATATAGTTATATGGATATTTTTCATATTCTTTTACTGACTGAGTATATAGATTACGACCATTATATTGGTTATATATTCCAATTGCTGAGTCAATTCCTTGATATTTTCCGGTTTCATCTTGATAATAGAAAGTAAGTGGATCAATAAGGTCTGAGTTTTTTATATTTAACTTTCCATCGTCAGTGTTAAATCCGTCAGCATTATATGCAATTTCATAGTGTAAGAAATTTTCTAGTTTATCATTACAGCATTTAGACTTTATAACACCTGCTTGTGGCCTTGTAACTACACCTATAGATTTTCCTTTTTCAATTTTGTCACCTGTTTTAAAAGAAGTTGATGCTATTCCATAATATAATGCAACATATTTCTTGTTTTCTGAAATTACTGCAACTGCTCCTGAACTAGTTGGTGTTGGCTGTGTAATTATTTGTATCGTACCATTAAATGCTGCTTGTGCTTTTTTAGCATTTTTTATATCCGTTCCTTTATGCTTCTTAGATTCTTCTTCATCAACTTCGTTAGAATCAGCTGGCCAGCCTACTCCACCTGATGGAAGCTCTGAAATAAATTCTGGTATTTCACCTATTGGAAGACCTTCCGAAACATAGGTTGGTAGTTCGTCATAATATGCCTCTATTTCTTCTAATGAGAATTCCAAGTTTTTATAACTATATCCCTGTACAGTATTTAACTTAAAGCATGCATCAGTTAAAGGGTCTTTACTATATATTTTTGTGCTTTCTGAAACTGTACCATTATCTGTTTTTCTTTGAACTGTAACTTTCTTACCATTTAAGTATTCTTCTAATTCTGCTTTTTCATCAGCATCAGTAAACCAGTTCCAAAATGAAATAGTATTCAAAAACTTAGCAAAAGCTTCTCCTAAACTATCCCAAAACGACAAGTTGCTATCTATTTGAGAATCAATTTCAAATCTATAACCATATTCGTCATAATTGTCTGCAATATACTTAAGAATTGTAGTCTGCTCTTCCCCTTCATTTTTACTAAGTTCACTGTTTAATTTCTTCATAAGCTCTCTTAAATTCTTAATATTGTCTACATACTTCAATTTTATATAATCACAAAAAGTCTCTTTTATACTTCCTGATAATTCTTTTTCTGAAGGCTTACTTATTTCATCTAAGTTTATATGATAAAAAAGTTTAAAATCTTTTTCTGCATCATCAAGTCCTGATGGGTTCTTGTAATGCTCATACCAATCATCACTTTTCTTATCTGGGAACATTGCATTCTCGCCTGAACCATAATCTAAAAACCATTCTATTCTATTAATTTTTTCACCAGTTAAAGCTCTCTTTCCATCTTCATCATATTCATCATCTGCTAAATATGAAAGTTTATATGTTGACTTCTTTGAGTTTGGTGAAGTTACCAAACTATCTGTAAATGTTTCTACCCTAGTTAAAATACCTTTATCAGATAATTTATCAGAAACAGTATCAGGTTCTGACTCTTTATATGGAACTAATCCATATTCAAATTCCCCAATTTCATACATTCCTTCTGCATATTTTACTTTTGTTACTAAATTATAATATGGCTTTCTCACTGGCTGTCCTCTAGTCATATCATTTCCATCTTCATCTTTTGCAATAATATAATTTCCATCATCATCCTTAGGGTAAGGATTGCTTGCATCCTGTCTATAAAACCTTAATTTGTTTGTATCACTTTTTTTATCATATATTCCTATATATTCTTTGTCTGGTGGATAATCTCTTGTATTAGTTTGTAATTTGTTGTTATATGGTATTGAACCATAATAATTTGTATAGTCCGATTTATCATATGTTACTTTCATCCAAGCACCAGTTACACCATCTTCTCTATGTTTCGCAATATGATCACTCATTTCTTCTGATTCACTTATTTTAAAACATTTATCACAATATGTACATTTATACAAATAATCTAAATCTGTATATTCAATATTTTCTTCAACATATGCGTTTGTAGTCTTCTCCATACTTTCAATTTTATATACATCAAGAGCAATTGGACCTCTCATGTTATACATTGCATCTAAAGCAAAAGTATAATCTGCAGTTGCTACATTTAATGAATATGGAACAATCCAGTGCATTAGATATGGATTAGCGGCAGTAATTGCACCTGCAATGTTTTCTTCATACTTTTCTTCTTTTGACTTACCTTCATTGTTATAATCTATTTTATAAATATCTGGAACATATAGTGCTTCTGGTTCTGTATTGCCACTTTCACTTGTACCTGCTCCTGTTTCTAGATGAAAATCAATCGGCTGAATCTTACCTTCATTTTCACCTACATGTATACCTTCATAACAATTCCATGTAATACTATTAAACTGGTCAATAGTTGAAAATAGGTATTTGTATATAAGTGAAAAAGTTAAGTCTGTCTTTAGATAGTTTTCATACATTGTAACATATGTTGGTACTTCAGCTTTTAATGTTTTTAACTCTTCTACTGTTACTGTTGATTTGCCATTATAAAATTTATTTATTGCCTCTTTTCCATATTTTGATTCAAGAATTTTCTTAAATTCCTCAGTAATAGATCTTAACTTTACATCACCTCTATTTGGATTTTTATTTTCATCCTCCAAAATATTTTCATAAACTTCTTCAATAGTTCTTACAGACAAGGTTTCACTTATAAATGAGTTTGAAAATTCATCATTTTCTAAATACAACAAATAATTCTTTATTGATAGCCCTGAAACTCCATATTTTTCTATAAGCTGAACTCCATCTTTGTCAACAGTAACTTTAAGTGCATCGGGTAGTGAATTTACTATATTTGAGCTTTCAATATATGTAATTTCTCTTTTTCTTAGTTGCTCTATAACATCATTATATGGATCTTTTCCAGATTCATCTTTTAAATTTTCATAAAGAAGCCTTCCCATGTCCGACTCCGTTACCGTAAAGAAAAAGAAAAACTTTTGGTCTTTTATATTGAATCTTAAAATACTGGTTTTTTTCCACTCATCTTTTCTTGCTTCTATAATTTGATTTACTGAAGTTTCTTCAAATGGAAAATCTATCGTATATTCTTTCGAGGTAAATAAATCAATATTCTCAAGTAAAACAGCTATTAAAACTAATAATGCAAGTACAGCAATTATAATTAAAATCACTAAAAGTACTGGTGCTAAGCCACCTGCTCCTACCGTACCACCACCAGTCCCAGCTGCTCCTGCTGCCTCTCCTCCTACTGTTCCTGCTGTTCCAGCTGCCTCTCCTCCTGCTGCTCCAGCTGTTCCTGCTGCCTGTCCTCCTGCTGCTCCAGTCTGAGATGCTGCTTCTGCACTTTGCGTAGCAGCATTAGATGCTCCCTGACCTGCAGTTGAACTAGATGACATAGCCGGGTCTGATGGTTGAGTAGGTCCAGAGTTTGCAGTTGAAGTTTGAGAAGTACCTGACTGACCTGAATTATTATTTACATCAGGTCTACCATCTGTCTCTCCACCCCTAGTATTATCTACTTGCTCATTTTTAGGTTCATTTTTAGGCTCATTATCTGAAGTTTTATTATCGCTTTTAGTATCATCTTTATTCTTATTATTTCCGTCTTTAGAATCTTCTTTATCTTTATTTTCCTTGTTTTCTTTATTCTTTTCAGTATCTTCTTCTTTATCCTTTTCTTTATCCTTTTCTTTGTACTTTTCTTTATCCTTTTCTTTGTCACGCCTATTACTATCATCGTCTTCCGATTCATTTTCTTCTTGACTATCCTGTTCTTGATTATCATCATAATCGTCATCATAATCATCATCGTAATCATCAGAATCATCTGAACTATTAGAGTTCTCTTCTTCTTCTTCCTCTTCTTGATCTAGTTCTTCTTCCTCTGCCTCTTCTTCTTCAAGCATCTGTTGTTGCTCTTTTACTGCTTTTTCTTGTTCTTCCTGAAATTCTTTTTGTTTCTTTTCTCTTTCTCTTTCCCTTCTTAAACGTGCCGCTTTTTCTGCATCGGTTTCTTTTGCCAAACCTTCTCACCTCCTTTAAGTAATATTTATATTTTTTCACTATTCACCATATATTGAATATTCATAATTTTCATTTGTTTGAGAAGCCTGATTATATACATTTACTATTACTAACTTATTAATTTTATATGACTGAAGATCAGATATAAAGAACTCCTGCTCTGTAGTTATCCTATCTCCAGGATTAAGTACAATTTCTTGACTTGCAAAGAAATCCTTAGTATTATATATCTTTGTTGACTTATTTAAATTTAAGTATATTGCTTCTGCAGCATTTCTATCATGGTTTAGTACAAGGGTATTATCAGATGTGTTTTCTAATGCTATTTTAAAATATACTACATCCTTAAACTCTTCTACTGATGTGATTTGAAGCTTTAAACCTTCCTTTGTAATACTTATATCTTGAGGTCTTTTTCCAACATATGAATCAAATGAAATTTTGTAATCCCTTGGACTTTCTTCTATTACAATGATTCTGTCTAAAACGCTTCCATCAATTGAAGATATTTCTAAAGAATAGATTTTTCCAAATCTTGGATTATTAGCTACTGCATATTTTTTACATTCAAATGCCTTACCTACTAATCCTTTATTTACTAATTTTTTATACAATGTTGATGTATTTAGGTTATACTTTTCAAGATAATCACTAGATGTAATTGCATATATTGCATCTTCATCTGAAGATGCAAGCACTTTGAATATATCAGAAAAATACTCTCTTAAAATTCTATCTTGACCACTTGTTTCATTATATACTACTCCAAGAACTTTCTCAACACTTGTTACATTTTCTTCAGCTTCATTTTCGCTAGGTTGAGAAACTACTGAAGTATTCTCATTACTTGTCCAAATATTTCCAATTATCCAAAGTGCAACAAATGCCACTAGTAATACACCAAGACCTAATACAATAATTCTATTTTTTGACTGCTCTTCCATTTAATCTACCTCTTATAATTCAAAATATATAATTTTATACCTAGCGCTATCTATAATTTGAATCCCAATTTTTGTTCTAACATTTCTATTATTCTTTATCTCAAGCACATAAGTATTAGAATCAATAGTATATGCGTTTAGTAAATTTTTACTATTTTCATATTCTACCTCTTCACCATCTTCATCTGTTATATTTGAAAAATTATCTGTAAAATAATTTTTTAGCAGTTCTTCCCACTGTTCTTTAGAAATATCTCCTGCTAAATCAGAAGAAAGCAAAGAATAAATTTCTTTGTACCTTCCTTCTTTTAAAGCAGAGATAATTTGATTCGAAATATCTTCTAGAGTATAGAATAAATTATAGTCGTGTACTAGATTATCTTTTACTGTATAAATAGCTATCTCTTCTTCTGTATATCCCTTAACTTCTTTTCCTCCACCTTGCTCATTATTTGCAAATATTAAAGCATAAAGCACATAAAGAATTGATGCTACAAAAAATATTAATATAAATACATTTCTTTTATTTTGAAAAACTCCCATATATATTCATAAAATACCTAAAAGATATTTCTTACCTCTCTTTCATATAAATTTTAAATATTGTTTACATCGTTAATATCAACTGTAACTGTTTTTCTTGACTTTTTCCATCCAGAATTATTTCCACCATATTTAGCGATACTATCCAATGTACCATTTTTATTCAATTGTGAAACAACTTCCCTTACGTTTACAGTCGTTTCATGAGTAACATCCTGTACAGAAGATGTATTTTCAGCTCTAGTTATTGGTCCTGTTGATTGCTTGTAATTTCTATCTGCCACTCTATTTTCATTTACCTTCTCATTAATATTTACTGTTGTTTCGTGAGTTACATTTTGAGTTGACTTCGTATTCTCAAATTTTGTTATTGGTCCTGTTGATTGCTTGTAATTTCTATCTGCCACTTTATTTTCGTTTATCTTCTCATTTATAGTTACATTGCTAGTATGAGTTACATCATGTTTTGATACAGTATCATTAAATTGTTTTGGATTTCCTGAATACTGACTATACTTCCTATCACCTATAACATTTTGATTTACTTTTTCTGTAACATTTACATTGCTAGTATGAGTTACATCATGTCTTGATGTTGTATCATTAAACTGTTTTGAGTTTCCAGAATACTGACTAAACTTCTTATCACCTATAACATTTTGACTTACCTTCTCATTTACGTTTAAGTTGCTAGTATGTGTAACATCATGTTTTGATGCAGTATCATTAAATTGTTTTGGATTTCCAGAATATTGCTTAAAGTTATTATCACCAATAACATTTTGATTTACTCTTTCTTGGACATTTAGCTGTACATCATGTGTTACATTTTGTACAGCTGATGTACTTGAGTACCTAGTTGAACTTCCAGAGTTTGCTCTTGATTTTGCTCTACTATACTGAACTGTTTCAGTTACATAATCATTTACACTAGTATTACGATTTACATTATTATTTTCGTTTACATTTACATTAACACTAGCATCAAGATTTTTAGATGTATATTTTTTTTCTATCAAATCTTTAACTTTATCAATCCTTCTATCTTCATCATCTGAAAGTATAGCATTACTTGCAATAGTAAACGGTTGAGAAATCATATTTCCTGCACTTGTAATTTCATGAAACTCATCCCATGCACCTGCTGCAAATCCCACACCAGCTACTGTAGCACCAGCATTTAATACAGTACTAATATCTGCCATATTTCTTGTTTTTCTTAACTGATTATATCTATCAACAAGTGCCTGTCTTTCTTTGTTTTTCTTTTCAGATGCAGTCATATAATTTCCTTCTGCATCTTGATAAAGAACCTTTTGTCCATTTTCTTCACCTTTATCTTCATCTCTGGCATCAGCACTTGCATTTGCTGCATTGATTGCAGCATTTGAAGCAGCCACTGGTCTTCTAGTTACACTGCCGCTAGGTCCAGTAGTTCCACTTGCTCCAACATTTCCATTTGCAACAGCATTTGCATATTCCTCATATCTTCTTGCATTTTCATTAAATCTATCTGCCTGACTTCTAAGTTTTGCTTTTTTATCCAAATCTGTTTCATTTTCTGCCTCTTGCAATTTATTTTTAGCATACATTCTCTGAGTCTCAGCTTGACTAGAATAATACTCGCTACTACCTTTTTGCATAGCTGGTCTTAGCCCATCTGCAAGTTCAGCAGCTGCAGCTTTTGCACCTGCTGCAACTTCGGCAGGTGAATCAGCCTTTACACTTCCAGAAGACTTTTCATCTACTGTAGTAGGAGTAGAAATCATTGCACCAGGCGGAACAACACCATAATATTTACCATACCTTGGTCTTTTTCCACTTCTATTTTTTACTTGTTCAATCTTTCCCTCTTTATCTAAATCATTAATTTTCGTTTGAATTTTTTTCATTTCTTTTCCAGCTTTATAGCTATTAATTGCAGGTGTTGCAACTTTTCTTCCCATATCAACAGTATTTCTAACCCCTGCCATTACATTTTTAAAGTTTGCTCTTGTATCACCTAAATGCTGTGACTGACCAATTCCAAACAAATCTTTTATAGCTTTTTCAAATCTAGTTATCGCAGTAAGTGAAATAAATGCAAATATAGAAATCAAAATGGTTCTATCCTCTTTTGGATTTTTCCCCATTCCGAAAATCAGCTCCAGTTGATAGAGCACTCAAAAATTTAAGTGCAAATGTAAGTATCACTGCATGTAATGACTGTATAAATACTGCATTTGCAAAACTAGTAAACCATTTTTGAAATAATCCTCCTTGTTTTCGCAATTTATTCACCCCCGTTAAATTAATTTTCTTATAAAATCAACAGCAACAATATACGGCGCTATACATGCAAGAAGTATACATACAAGCACACGCTTAAAGTATGTGACCATTAAAGATACCGTTTGTCCAAGTAGTGCAGCCACAGTAATTGCAGCTATTAAATCTCCTTCGGTAAAAGATCTTAATATTAAACACAAAATTAAACCTCCAATACCAAAACCTTTAACCTCTGTTTGAGTAAATCCAGTCGCATCAACCCCAAACCAATTTGCAACAGTTTCTATAGCTTTTCCCACACCACCTAAAGGATGATAAGGTATTGTAAAACTTATTTCTTTAGGTTTTGCCGCTTTATATAACTCATTTACTATTTGTTCATTTATAGTGAACACAGCTGTTATTAGTATATGTACAGTAAATAGTAATACAATTCCTTTAAGCCAAGTAACTATCATTTCCTTGTAATATGCTTTTTCTTGAGCTATGCTTGTAACTGCAAGCTTCATACCAATTATCATTGCACCTATAACAAATATTGCTCCTCCTACTACATAGCCTGTTTGATAAAAATCTTTTATAACATCTTTAATTTCTTTTGAAACTAGTGTAGTTCCAATTGTAGCTGGACTTATGAAATTAGGATCAAATATAGGCACACCGTTAAATACAATGTCTTCAATTCCAGGCATATAATAATTTCCCATAATTGGACTAAATATAAGCAATAACAATAAATACAATATTCCAACAATCAATAGAACAATACCAGATAGAGCTGAACCTACAGCCCCCATTGTAAAATTTAATATATTTTGAATTGCAGCTGAATACACATTATCTTGAGGCTGAACCATTTCATTATATAACTTTGTATTGATCTCCGCATAGCTTTGATTCATATACGGTGAAACAAAGTTCATAATTATCATAAGCATAATAAGTACTGTAAATATTCTGCTAAATATCTTTTTGTTTATTTTTATCTTTCTCTTTACTTTCAAATCTATCACCTGTTTTCTTACATTCCCATTTGTTCTTTTTGCTGTTTCATAGCTATAATCTTAGACATATTTGTCTCAACAAACTCAAATTCTTTTTGTGTTGGTTGTATAGATATTATAGCAGATTCAGAGCCCAAACGCAATAGTCCATTTCCTCTTGAACAAGTAAGTAAGAAATCAGCTTCACCTTCACTTAGCTTAAATACTTCTTTTAAGTACTGCATTTCAGATTTATCTTGCGCTAAAAATAATTTTACTTCTGAAGATGTAAGAACTGCTTGTGCTTCTTTTTTTTCATAGAAATCCTGGAACTTCTGCGAAACAACTGCTAGTGATACATTTCTTTTTCTTGCACGTCTTGCCATTGTATTTAAGAACTGTACTGCCTCAGGGTAATCAAGAAGCATCCATGCCTCATCAATAAGTACTCTTTTCTTTCTTGCCTTTTTCTTATCTTCACTGTTCTTCTTAACATACTTTTCCCAAACCCAAGAAAGCATTATCTGTTGTGCTAGAGGTCTTGCAAATTTTTCTTCTAGCTGTGATAAGTTTATGTTTATAAATAGATTACCATCCATAAGTTCAAAAGTAGACTGACCATCAAAGTATGCCATCTGTCCATCAAATTTTCTACAATACTGCCTCATAACTTTTAATAGATAGTTATAGTGATATACATATGTTGGCGTTTTATCTTCTTTAGCTGTTTCTTCTAATATTTCATACCATTCAGATATTGTAGGCATTTCTTTTTTAGTTAGTCCTACATACCCATTTAAACTACTTGCAGCATCTGCATCTACGTAAAGTGAGTTCACATCATTTGTTATTCCATGTCTTTGATAACATTTTGCAACAACATCAGATATAATCTGTTTTGTAAGCTCTGTTACTTCATTACTATGCGTTGTACCCCTTGACATTGTAAGAAGTGACTGCGTAACATCCTCAATTTTATTTTCAACATTTAGAACTACTCTTTCTTTTCCCGTAATTTCATCTTTTGCTACCTCTGGCTCAATATCAAATATATTTATAATTGTTGAACTGTTTGGACTAAGTGTTATATTTATTCCATTTAGTTTTTCTGCAACAACTACATACTCACCTTCTGCATCTATTACTAGATTTTCTACTCCCATAAGTACTGCAGACCTTGCCATTATCGTTTTTATTGTAACAGACTTACCAGCACCAGATTTACCAAATATAATCATGTTGTAATTTGATAGTGATGGATGAAAGTTATCAAAAAGAAGTGGAAGTCCTGTCTGTCTATTTATACCTATTGGTACACCTACTTCATGTCCAATATCTGAAGATAGAAATGGAAATACTGTTGACATTGAACCTCTATCAAATGTATGCTTCCTATTTAACTTATTATGGTTAAAAGGCATATTTGACTGAAATGCTTCTTCTTGCAAAGCCCATGTAGCTTTGAGTCCCACCATGCTCTTTGATGCTTCCATTGCAAGCATTTCTGACTGTTTATCTAGTTCTTCTTTACTATATGCAAAAAGTGTTGCTACCATTGTAGCTTCAAATAGCTTGTTATACCCAGCAGCTATTTGGTCTCTTAAAGCCTCTGCTTCTGCTTGCTTTTGTGCAAGAACTGATGACCTATTTATATCTCCTCTATCATCTGCAACAAATCTTTCTGACTGAAGTTCAACTATAGTTTTATTTAAGTCATTTTGAGATACTGTTTCAGATATAGGGCTTATATATACAGATGTGTTTATATCTCCAAACTCATATATTCCAGATAAAAAATATGGAAATGTTGCTTGTCTTGGAAGTGTTGTTACATAGAAAGTTCTTGCAAATCTAGATATTTTTGAAAATATTTCTAGATAGTCAAAATGTGATGCATCAATTCCAGACGGAGCTATAAGGTCTTTAAGTGTTGATTTGTTTAATTCAATTTGAGAAACCTCAGTAACGGCAGATGAAAGTATTTCTTCTGTTATTTGCTCTTCTGTCTTTACTTCCGGCTCAACTTTTTTTGTCTTTTTTCCAAAAATTCCCATTTTTCTTCCTCCTATACTATTGAATCGTTTTCCGAATCTTCTACTGAAGCTTCATCTTTTGCATCAGAATCATCAGTTATGACCTCATCTTCTGATTTATCTTCAGCCTTATTATTTTCTTCTACTGATGATATTATTTCTTCATTTTCAGTATTTTCATCTGCTCCTGAAATTATTTCATCATCAGAGATTATTTCACTACTATCTTCAATTTTTGATTCATTTATTTGATTTTCTTCAGGCATATTTTCTTCTAACGTATCTTCTGATATAACTGAAGATTTATTTCCTTCTTCTACTTTTTTTATTATTTCTTCGTCTCTTTTTGCTCTTTCTTTTTTCCTTTGAGCTGCACTTTGTCTATGACCATTAATAATTATAGCCTCTGCTTCTTCTTTTATATCTTGTGGTATATCCATTTCTTCTGCCATAAGTATTGCAGTCTTATCTACATCGTTTTCAAAAGCATCTACTCTTTCATCTTCAGTTATAATTGTTCCTTTATCTATTGCAGTTCTAAGCGCAATTTCTAGTCTGCTCATTGCTTCTTCTTGTATTTGTTTCTTTATAAGCTCATTACGTTTCTCTTGTACATCTTTTGATGTTGTATATAACCTGTAGAATCCTGAATCTAGAGCCGTACGAATATCAAGTAGTCTTTGATCATCTCTGTTATATGTAATATATATTAATTCTGCTAGTTCATTTGAGTCTAAAACTCTAGCTGATACTGAACAAGTTTGAAGTGAACTAATTACTCCTTGTGCTCTAGTATATAACTCTCTATAACAAATATCAAAAAGTTCATCATCATTAAATTTTGTAGATGTTGATATTTCAGATTTGTAATATGAAATTACAACATAGAATTTTCTTTGTAGCATATGCTTATTTAAACTTAATCTTTCAACATATCTAGTTATGTCATGAGCATATTCAGATATATTAAACATTTTTTCTCTATCCATTTGTGCAGCTCTTAGTTCTTCTTCAGGTGTTGACATATCATTTGCAAGCTTATTATACTCTTCTGATATTTCTTCATATTCTTTATTGAACTCTACTACTCTTTCTTTATACATGTCTAAACTTGTTTTTAGGTCTATTGCCCTTGCTTGAACATATAACTGAATAGGAGACTTTAATGTGTTTAGGAAAGTTATAAACCCTTCCTCAACAGCTAATTGCTCTACTTCTGACATAAGGTCATAGTTTATACCTTTACACTGAAGTACCATTGTAAACTTTGTACCTTTATCTTGAACTATCATATCATCTTGTATTTTATCAAACTCCATAAACTCGAATAGGTCCTTTTTAGATACATCTGCTTTAGAGTTTTTGGTGTATCTAGCCCTAGAACCTGTGCTAGAATTACCTGAACTTGCACCTTTTCCAGTTTTAAACATTTCTAAATTTTTCTTAAGGTCTTTTGTGTTTATTCCTAAATTACTTGGAGTAACATTTGCCTTTCCATCTTTTGCTCCTTTTCCCTTTTTACTTTCACCTAAGAAATATACTATAAGCATTGCAATTGCTATTATTATTAATATTAATCCAAATTGTGCTCCCATTATTTTTTCTCTCCTTTATCAAACTCATTATATCTATAAATATAGATTTTCTTTCTCTTCATAAACGTAATACTTCTAATTACTATATCAAGTATTTTTTCTCCACCTGCTTTTTTTAGTGGTCCAACCACGTTAGAGTCCGGTATTTTTAAAGTTCCTACCACAAAACCAATTGCGGCAAATACTCCAACTACTATCCATCCACTATATCCTGGCAGTAATCCTCCCAGTAACGTTTTAATAAAAAATCCTACAAGTCCAAAGGCTACAGTAAATATAAGTCCTACGACTGTGAATACATAAAGTATTCTTGATTCACCTTTTACACTTCTTGGAACTGTATATGTTCTTCCCATACTCTTCCTCCTACAATATCTCTTTAAGATTTTACCACGAAATTATTTTTTCTTCAAATATAGCAAAATTTTTAATGATTTTTTTGCATTTTTTTACTCTCCTTCTCTCATATTGAAATATTTTTGTAACATTTGTTTAAAAGTATATATTCTTCTCTACTTTTATACTATCTAAATTAATATAACTTTAAATATATAACTAAGTGTTAAAAAAATAAAATATGTATGTTCTTGGTACATGCATCTTCTTTTTTTACATTTATCTTTGTATTTATATCAGTAAATATCTATTTTGTAATAGCTATTATACCGAATGCTGTAGAATCTTCAATGATTAATATAAAATAGATATAATAAAAACTAGCTACATACAAAACAACTTGTATATAACTAGTTTTTAAATTTACTATGCTTTGAAATCTCCTTCTATATTCTGTTCTATTACAACACTAGTTTTTGGTAGAATATCATTACCAGCTTTTTGTACAGCTTTTGCAACTTCTATTCCGCCAAACACAAGTATTGAGCCTGCAAGTAATATAATAGTTTGACCTTTTATATCTGCTCTTGTATCTGCACTTGCAAACATATATCTTATTCCAGTAAATACTACTGCTGCTACTGCTAATACTTGGAATACACTAGCTGCAGTGCTATATATATTTCCTACAGCATTTTTTACAGTTTGGTTTGCTGTTCCTTCACCTGAGACTGTAGCACTATTTGCAGCTTCACTACCTAATATATCTTTTCCTGCTTCTATTATAGTATTTGCTACGCTAGTTACACAGTATATTAAAACTAATCCTAATATGACAGGAAATAATTGTCTTTTTATATCAGCTTTGGTATCAGCGTTAGTAAACATGTACTTTAGTCCAACTGCTGCTAAGCCAATAAGAGAAAGAGCTTTTACAACCACTACCACATTTCCCCATATGATATTTGATGCAGTAGAAAAATCATTACTTGTTGCCATCCCTATAATAATTTCCTTAGCAAAGTCATATACACCTTGAGCTATATAAAAGAAAACAATACCAGCAGACATATTTATCATACTTTCTTTTACTGATGTTTTTCCTTCAACTCCGGCTCCATACATATCTTAATCCCATAAGCACAATAGCAGAAAGTATCACTACATTACCGATAGTAAATATAACGCCAGCAATTCCATCAGTAAGGCTCGTTAAATCCATAAATGGACTATCATTACCTTTTATAGCCTCACCAAAAAAACCATTAGCTTTGCTCAAAATATTATTTACGTCAAAGCTTACTGCAACCACATTATTTAAATTTATATTAAAAATTATTAGTATTCCAAATATAACAATTAATAACAGTTTCTTTTTCATATTTTCCTCCATTTATGTAAGTTTAATTAAAACATAATAGCAAACTTAAATATACAAATTTAAGAGATACCACAAGAAATAACTCTTGTAATATCTCTTGATTAAACTATGAACCACTTGTAGGTATAATAGTTTGTGATGCCTGATATATTAACTTAAGAATTGAACTTGCTGCAAATACCAAAACTGCACCAATAACTAATATTACCATTTGTTTCTTTATATCAGCCTTATCGTTTGCACTTGCAAACATGTATCTAATACCTGCCAAAACTACAGCTGCTACAGCTAGAATTTGTAGAACTGACGCCAAAGTGCTCCAAATGTTATTCGCTAAACCTGTTACTTCACCTGCTGGTGTTCCGTCCTGTAGGCGCATTAGGTTCACCTAGTCCAAATACATTTCCTACAACAATTAATCCTACAAGAACAATTGGTAATACTTTACTAAGTATTTTTGTCATTTTCTTCATAAAAAATTCCTCCTTAAACTTACAAAATAATTATATCAAATTTTTTTATTTCTTCAATACTTATTTGTATATTTTGTGAATTTTTTTAAAATTTATTTTTCATTTGTAATATTTTTGTAACATTTTTCTATTTTTCCCTTTACTTTTACCAATTCAGAATATATAATATTTTCGAGGTGATATATATTAAAAAGTATATAATTATTTTTATTCTCATCATTTTCTTTATTGTTATTTCATGTGATTTTAAATCTTCAAACTCATACTACTATCCTTTAGAAGAACACTCGGTAATATCTTCACATTTTGGCTATAGAGAGCTATATGATGAACTTAATTTTCATACTGGTGTTGATTTTGCCTATCCTCCAGG
>JAFVCY010000043.1 GCA_017478805.1 Clostridia bacterium | reverse complement strand
TTATTATTATTATTAAAAGTTAACAAAAGTGTAGTGCTTAAATGAAAATACGTTAAAAAAAGTGTAATAAATAAAAAAATAATATTAATAAAAATGTAATAATTCGTTCAAAATATGTTAGAAAAAATGAAACTAAATATTGAAAAAATACATTAAATATTATATAATTGAATATAATGAGGTGATTTTATGTATAGAAAAATTGAAGAAGAATTATTAAAATGGAAAAATGATATAAGTAGAAAACCACTTATACTAAATGGTGCAAGACAAGTTGGAAAAACTTATATACTTAAAGAATTTGGAAATAAATATTATGAAAAAGTTGCATATATAAACATGGATAAAAATGAAAGAATGAAAAAACTTTTTTATGATTTTGATACTGAAAGATTAATTCAAGGTTTTAAAGCTGAGACATCTGTAAGTATTGAAGAAGAGAATACACTTATTATTTTAGATGAAATACAAGAAATTCCTGAAGCAATATCTTCTCTTAAGTATTTTTGTGAGAATGCTAGAAAGTATCATATAGCAGTTGCAGGTTCTTTTTTAGGAATGAATATACATAGTGGAATATCTTTTCCAACTCGGAAAAGTAAATTTCTTAAATTTGTATCCAATGGATTATATAGAATTTTTAACTGCTCTTGGAGAAAATGAACTAGTAAGCTTATTGATAAATGCAGATATTGATATGATATCTGTATTTAAGGATAAATATCAAAGATTATTAAAAGAGTATATATATGTAGGAGGAATGCCGGAAGTAGTAAATTCATATGTAACTTCTAAGGATTATAATGAAGTGAGAAAAATACAAATTGAACTTTTAAAGTCATATGAAAATGATTTTTCAAAACATGTACCAAAAAACGAACTTCCAAAAGTTATTCAAATATGGAATAACTTTAATTCGCAACTTGCAAGAGAAAACAAGAAATTCATTTTTGGAGCTATAAAAGAAAGTGCAAGAGCGTCAGAATATGAAAATGCAATAAATTGGTTAGTAGAAACAGGATTGCTCTATAAGATAAATAGAGTAAATGATGCTAAAATTCCACTCGAAGGATATATAGACTATTCAGCTTTTAAATTGTATTTTTTGGATGTTGGGCTTCTTTCCGCAAAAAATAGTATGGGCACTCAAATTATTTTAGAAGGAAATGAGATATTTAAAGAATATAAAGGTGCTCTAACTGAACAATATGTACTCGAACAAATAAAATCAAATTATGATATACCGATTAATTATTGGACAAATAAAACAGCAACATCAGAAGTAGATTTTATGGTTCAGTTTATGGATACTATAATCCCAATTGAAGTAAAATCAGGAGAAAATTTACATTCAAAGAGTTTAAAAGTTTTTGTGGATAAATACAACACTAAAAATAATATTAGAACGTCTATGACTGATTACAAAAAAGAAGAATGGCTTGTAAATATTCCACTTTATCTTATTGGTAATTTTGATAAGTATATATAAGAAAATATTTATGAAATAGGATATGATAGGAGATAATCTATATGTTTATTCTCCTATTTTAATATATATTTTTAAGATAAGCATTATAATTATATACTAATCTTCATATAATGTTATATGAGAAAAATTGATGTAAATCATTTAAAAATATATATTGTAATTGAGCTTGTAGTGGTATCAATACTTTGCTATATATTGCATTTTGCATTTGAAAAGTCTGGAAATAGTATAGCACTAGCCAGTTTAGTAAATGTAAATGAAAGTGTGTGGGAGCATTTAAAACTTCCCACTACATCATTTATATTATTTGCATTAGCTACGTATATAGTAAATAGAAAAATTGAGAATTATAATGTGGCACTTTGTATAAAGATAATTATGTGCATGATTTTAATACCACTTATATACTACTGTTTCAAAATGCTTGGATATGAAAATAGGTTAGTAAATGTAGCTTCACTTTATATCTCAGTAATAATTGCAGAAATATATGAATACTATATTATAACAAGAGGTGTTCTAGATAAAAAGTATAATAGCACAGCTATAATTATTATTTTAATAATTCAGATTCTTTTCGTAATATTTACATTTCACCCACTAAAGCTTGATATATTTAGAGATAGTAGGTATAATAGTTATGGGATAATTAAAAATAAGGAGGAGTTATAATGCCTAGAATAAGTTTTAAACCAGGTACTTTTCTTTATCCACTTCCAGCAGTTATGGTAACATCAGGAAGCTTTGAAAATGCAAATGTAATGACTGTTGCATGGACTGGAATAATATGTTCAGATCCTGCAATGACGTATATTTCAGTAAGGAAAGAAAGATATTCATATAACTTAATAAAGGAAAATATGGAGTTTTGTATCAACCTTACTAATGAAGATTTAGTTTTTAAGGCAGATTATGTAGGTGTAAGAAGTGGAGAAAAAGAAGACAAATTTGAAAAAATGCATTTGACTAAGGAAAAAGCAAGTGTAGTTTCATGCCCTATGATAAAAGAAAGCCCTGTATGTATAGAGTGCAAAGTTAAGGAAATAAAGGAGCTTGGAAGTCATGATATGTTTATAGCAGAAATTGTAGCAGTAAATGTAGATGAAAAGTATATGGATGAAACTGGAAAATTTGATATGGAAAAATGCAAGTTGATTGCATATTCGCATGGAAGTTATTTTTCTTTGGGAGAAAAGAAACGGAAAGTTTGGATATTCAGTTAAGAAAAAGTAATAAATATAACAATAGTGTTGCTAGTATTATTTTGCTTTAGCTTAGAGTTTAACTCTAGGCTATTTTTGTTTTGCAAGTTTCGACAAAATGTGACATTAAATATGAATTTTGTTGTGTGAACAAATACAATTTAATGGTATATATAGAACTTTAAATAGAAAAAGCTTAATAGAATATAAAGGGATTATATGTATTTTTTCTGGCAGTAACATAAGTTATAAATTGTAATTTTTAAATTTTGAAATAGTATTTTTAGGAAAGTGTTTACACTCAAAAGCTACAGAAGTACATAGCTAGAGAAAAATATTGCAAACTTTCCACAAACTTTGGTAAAATATAATTAAAAGTGCTTGAAAAATGAAAAGCTATGTAGTAAAATATAAAATTGTAATAAAAGGGGAGATGTTAAGTGGAAAAATACGAGATGCTAGCGGAACTTATGTTTCCAAATGTTACTGATACAATTGAAGATTTAGAAAATAGGTATCCTGAAAGAAAAATAGATGGAGAGGTTACAAGATATGCACCATCTCCAACAGGATTTTTACATACAGGTTCACTTTTTACTACTTTACTTGATCAAAAAATAGCTCATCAAACAGGAGGAGTTTTTTATCTTAGAGTAGAAGATACAGATAAAAAAAGAGAAGTGGAAGGAAGTATAGAAGATCAATTAAAATCTTTGAAAGAATTTGGAATTGTTCCAGATGAGGGTGTAGTTGAGCCAAAAAAAGAAGAAGGAAAGTATGGTCCATATACTCAAAGCAAAAGAGGAGATATTTACTTAATATGTGCAAAAGAATTAGTAAAAAAAGGAAAAGCTTATCCATGTTTTTGCACGGCAGAAATGCTAGATACAACAAGGAAAATGCAGGAAAAAAACAAACAAATACCTGGATACTATGGAATATATGCAAGATGTAGAAATATTTCAGTAGATGAAATGATTGAAAGAGTAAAATCTGGGGAAGAATATATAGTAAGGTTTAGAAGTAATGGAAGTCATCTTAAGAAAATATCTTATGTAGATAAAATAAAAGGAAAGATAGAGATAGCAGAAAATGACCAAGACATTGTTATAGTAAAATCTGATGGCCTTCCAACATATCATTTTGCACATGCAGTAGATGATCACTTTATGAGAACAACAACTGTAATTAGAGGGGAAGAATGGCTTCCATCAGTACCAATTCATTTGCAGCTTTTTGACAGTTTAGGATTTGAAAGAGTAAATTATGCACATATTCCAACAATTATGATAAAAGATGGAGAGTCAAAAAGAAAACTTTCTAAAAGAAAAGATAAGGAAGCAGCAGTATCATATTTCCTGAAAGCAGGTTATCCTCCTGAGGCAATAATAGAGTATCTGTATACGATTATAAATTCAGATTTTGAGCCTTGGAGAAAAAACAATAAAGATAAAAGTTTAGATGAATTTAAACTAAGACTTGAAAAAATGAATTCAGCAGGTGCACTTTTTGATATAATGAAAATTAATGATATATCAAAAGAAACTATATCAAAACTAAACTCTCATGAACTTTTTGAAAGAGTAAATAGTTGGTCAGAAGAATATAACAAAGAAATAAATGATTTAATTAATAGAGATAAATTTTATACATTAAAAATATTTGCGATAGAAAGAGATGAAGCAGTGAAGATAAGAAAAGACTTAGTAAAATTTGAGGATATTTATGAAAACTTTTCATACTTCTTCCATGACCTATATATAAAAGACATAGATGAAAATGGATATGTTTTTGAGACAAACGAAAAAATAACAAATAGAGTAATATATGAAGTCCTATCAAACTATATGAATATATATGATGTAGAAGATGATAAAGATGTATGGTTTAGTAAAATAAAGACACTAGCTACATCACTTGGATTTTGCACAGATATGAAACAATACAAACTGGAGCCTGATAAGTATATAGGAAGCATTGCAGATGCAACTTCAATAATTAGAATAGCAATATGCAATAGAAAAAACACACCAGATATGTACTATATAATGAAAACTATAGGTGTAGAAGAAATAAAATCAAGAGTAAATAATGTACTCGCTAAATTTTAATATATTAAGAGAGGAGAGATTATAATGGCAGAAGATTATTCAAATACACTTAATTTACCAAAGACAGATTTTCCAATGCGTGGAAATTTGCCAGAAAGAGAGCCTTTAATTGCAAAAAGATTAGAAGAAAATAAGGTATACAAAAAAATACTTGAAGAAACAAGTAAGACAGGTAAGAAATTTATACTTCATGATGGACCACCATATGCAAATGGTGATATCCATATGGGTCACTCATTAAATAAAATAATAAAAGATATAATAGTAAGATACAAGACAATGCAGGGGTATTATAGCCCTTATGTGCCTGGTTGGGATACACATGGTCTTCCAATTGAAAAGAAAGTTCAATCTGAAAAGAAAGTATTCAAAGATGATGTTGGAGCAGTTACATTTAGAGAAATATGTAAGCAGTATGCAATGGATGCAGTAGCTAATCAATCAAGGCAGTTTAAAAGACTTGGTGGACTTGGGGATTATGAAAATAACATTTATTTGACTTTAGACCCAGAGTTTGAAGTATCACAACTTGATATTTTCTGGCAGATGTATAAAAATGGATATATTTATAGAGATTTAAAACCAGTATACTGGTGCTCAGATTGTGAGACAGCCTTAGCAGAGGCAGAAATTGAGTATTCAGATCATGAAACAAACTCAATATATGTAAGATTTAAAATAGACAGTAGCAAAACAAATGGAATATTTGAAGGATTAGTTCCATGTGAGAATAACTATGTTATAATTTGGACAACAACTCCATGGACACTTCCAGGAAACCAAGCAATAACAGTAAATCCTGATTTTAACTATGCTATAATTGAAGTAACTGAAAGCGGAAAACAAGTAAGGTATATAATGGCAGAAGAGCTAGTGGATAAAGCTATTGCTGATATGAGTATTTCTCCAGACTATATGAAGGTAAAAGTTGTAAAAGGCACAGACTTAGAAGGTATAGAGTGCATAAAACCACTAGGTTTTAATGGAAAATCAAGAATTCTTCTTGGAAGTCCTACTGATTTAGAGGTAACTATCGATACTGGTACAGGACTTGTTCATACTGCGCCAGGTCATGGTCATGAAGATTATCTAGTTTGTAAAAGATATGGAGATATTGAGACTGTAGTTCCTGTTGATAATAAAGGATTTATGACTAAAGAAGCAGGAGAATTTGAGGGATTAAAATACAGTGATGCAAATATAAAGATAATTGAAAGATTAAAAGAAACTGGAGACTTGATGGGAATAAAGACTATGCTTCATCAGTACCCACATTGCTGGAGATGTAAAAAGCCAGTTATATACAGAGCTACAACTCAGTGGTTTGCATCAGTAAAAGGATTTAGAGATAAAGTTTTAGAGGAAATAAAGAATGTAAAATGGAATCCTGAGTGGGGAAATGAAAGAATGACAAATATGGTAAAAGATAGAACTGACTGGTGTATTTCAAGACAAAGAACATGGGGAGTTCCGATTCCAATATTCTATTGTAAAAATTGTCATAAAGAGTTAATTAATGAAAATACAATAGAGAGAATAAAGACTTTAACATCAGTAAATGGCTCAAATATGTGGTTTGATTTGTCAGCAGGCCAAATCCTAAAAGATATGGCAGTTTGTCCAGAATGCGGAGGAAAAGAATTTGAAAAAGAAAACGACATAATGGATGTTTGGTTCGATTCGGGTTCTACATTTAGCTCTGTACTTACTCAGAAGAAATACGGAATAGAAGTAGAAAAAGCAGATCTATACTTAGAAGGAAATGACCAGTATAGAGGATGGTTCCAGTCTTCACTTTTAACATCTGTTGCAACAAGAGGTATAGCTCCATATAAAGAAGTGCTAACTCATGGTATGGTTGTAGATGGTGAAGGAAGAAAGATGTCTAAATCTTTAGGAAACGGAGTTGATCCACTCGCTATTGTAAATAAATATGGAGCAGATATTTTAAGGCTTTGGGCTGTGTCTTCTGATTACCATACTGAAGTAAGACTTTCTGAAGATATATTATCACAAGTTTCAGAAGTGTATAAAAAGCTTAGAAATACAATAAGATTTTTACTTGGAAACTTAAGTGACTTTAATATACAAACAGATATTGTTCCGTATAGTGAAAGAGATGAGCTTGATAGATATATTTTGTATAGAGTTAATAAGCTAATTGAATATACTGTAGAGGCTTATGAAAGTTATGATTTTCATCTAATATATAGTGAGCTTCATAGATTTATAACTACAGAGCTTAGTTCAAAATATTTAGATGTGATGAAAGATAGACTATATACATTTAGACAGGATCATCCTTTAAGAAGAAGTGCTCAGTCTACTATGAACGATATTTTAAGAGTTTTAGTTAGGATAATAGCTCCAATACTTCCATTTACTGCAGAAGAAGTATGGTCATTTATGTCACATACTGAAATAAAGGAATCTCAAACAGTAATGCTTTCTGGTTTCCCTACAGAAAGACCAGAATATACTGACAATAGCTTAATTGAAAAATGGGATAGAATATTTAAAATAAGGGATGAACTTGCAAAATATCTAGAGCAAGCAAGAGCAAATAAGCTTATAGGTCAAAATCTAGATGCATGTGTTACATTTGCTACAAGTGGAGAGGAACTAGAATTTGTAAAAGCAAATTCTGATAATATTGCACTTGTATGTATTGTTTCACAGTTAGAAATTGTAGAAAGTGATGAAAGAAAAATAGAAGTTGAAAAAGCTTATGGTGCAAAATGTGCAAGATGTTGGACTTATTCAGATTCAGTTGGTAGAGATTTTGTGCATAAAGATTTGTGCAAGAAATGTTTAGATAATATGTAATTTTAAAGGAGATGAAAACATCTCCTTTTTATTATATATTCAAAAGTTAAATGTTCTAATTATAATATTATTGCTAATTTATTAATTTATTTAATTATTAAATTTGAAAAAGAGATATAGCAAAATAGATACAATCTACTAATAAGTATTTAATGGTTAGAAAAATATTTAAATTTGACATTTCATATGATATAATATTTAAAATTTAAAACATGTGAAATTGAAAGGAAAAGTTTTTATGGCGTATATTGAATTTGAAAAAGTAAGTAAAGTTTATGATATGGGTGAAGTCAAAATTACAGCTTTAGATGAAACTTCTTTTAAAATTGATGAAGGTGAACTTGTAGTTATTCTAGGTCCATCTGGTGCTGGAAAAACAACTTGCTTAAATATTTTAGGTGGAATGGATAGTGCAACATCTGGAAAAGTAATAGTAAATGGAAAAGAAATAACAAGTTATAATGAGAAAGAGCTCATAAAATATAGAAGAAACGATATAGGTTTTGTTTTTCAGTTCTATAACTTAATTCAAAATCTTACTGCACTTGAAAATGTTGAACTTTCAGTTCAAATATGTGATAATTATATAGAACCGGTCAAAGTTTTAAAAGATGTAGGGCTGGAAAATAGAATGAATAATTTTCCATCACAACTGTCAGGGGGAGAGCAGCAAAGAGTAGCAATAGCAAGAAGTTTAGCTAAAAATCCACGTATGCTACTTTGTGATGAACCAACAGGAGCTTTAGATTATAAAACAGGAAAGCAAATACTAAAACTACTTGAAAAGACGGCACGTGAAAAGAAAATGACAGTTGTGATTATTACGCATAACTCTGCTATTTCTCAAATGGCAGATAAAGTTATAAAATTCAAAAATGGAAAACAAGAAGAAATTATTATTAATGAGAATCCAAAAAGTATTGATGAAATTGAATGGTAAGAAAGGTTAAATGAAATTGAAAAATAGGATTGTAACTTTAAGTTTACGTGAAATAAAAAAGAATATAAAAAGATTTGCTTCACTTGCTATATTAAGTTTTTTAGGTGTTACAATTTTTGTTGGAATAAAGCTTGCAAGTGAAGATATGCTAGCAACACTTGATACATATTATGATGATAATAATATGTATGATATAAGGATAATATCAACACTTGGGCTTACTAAAAATGATGTAAATGAAATAAAAATGCTAGATGATAGACTTACGGTATATGGCAGTCATTCTAAAGATTTTATTATAAAATCAAATGATGAAAATGTTATATTAAAAATTATGGAAATTAGTAATGAAAATACAGGATTTATTTTAAATGAAGGTAGATTACCAAAAAATAAAGATGAAATTGTGGTTGAATCTGCTATGCTTATAAAAAACTCATTAAAAATTGGGGATACTATTTTTCTTGATATAGAAGATGGCGAAGAAGAAAATTTTAAAAGTAACGAGCTAACTATTGTTGGAAGAATTACTAGTCCTGAATACTTAATAAATGGAAATGGAAGTTCTGGTAGAGGAAGCAGCTCGCTTGGAAATGGAAAAGTAGATTTTTATTCATATACAGTAAGTGATTTTTTTAATATTGATTATTATACAGAAATAAATGTTAATGTAAATAATAACTACAAAACAAATTCTCAAGAATATAATGAATTAATTGATGAAGTAAAAAGTAAGATAGAAAAAATAGAAGAAGAAAGAAAAAAGCAGCACTATAATGAAATTGTAAAGGAAGAAAATAAAAAGATAGATGAAAAAGAAGAGGAATATTTAAACGAATTTAATAATGCAAAAAAAGAACTAGAAAGTGCACATACAATGTTATTAAATGGATATGAGGAAATATATGCATCAGAAAGTAGTCTAAACGCACTTAAAAATCAGCTCGATAATTCTAAAGAAGAAATTAAAAGAAATGAAGATATGCTAAAAAATGCTTCAAGTCAGCTAAATGCTTCAAAAGAGCAGTTAGAATCTGCAATTAATGATATAAACAATGAATTGTCAAAGTATAACTTAGATTATGAAAATGCTCTAGTAATAAAAAAGGTAATTGAAGGAGTAAGTTTAACTAAAGAGGAAGTAATATCACTTATTCCAAAAGATATAAAAATATATGATAATGTGATAAATGTAATTGATTATATATATGATAATGGGTATAGTGAGGCAGTAGGTAAATTAATAAATGGTATAAATAAAGAATTAATAATATCGCTTATTCCAAAAGAAATAGAAAATTATGATAAAATAGTAGATTATATAAAAGACATAGATATATCAAAATTAAGAAAAAAAGTAATTAATTATTTATTAGATTCAAAAAATATAGAAAAAGTAAAAAGTTTAGTTCCAAAAGATATACCAAAATATAATAATATAATAGATGTAATTGATAAATGTAAATTAACTGTAGATAGAGCGCTAGAATTATTTAATGGAATAGATAAAATACAAGAAGGCTATGAAAAGTATATAGAAGGCTTGAAAGAGCTAAATTATGGTAATTATCAGTTAGAAAATGGAAAAAAAGAATATGAAGAATATTTAAATTATTATAGCAGTGCTATTTATCAGTTAGAAAATGGAAAAAAAGAATATGAAGAAAATCTAAATAAGTATAATAAAAATCTTGAAGAGTATAACACAAGAAAATTTGATTTTGAGGAAAATATAAAAAATGCACGTGAAAAAATCAATAATATTGAATATCCTAAATGGTATATATATAACCGTTTAGATGATAGTGATTATGTAAGTTTTTTAAGTAGTATCGAAAGCATTGAAAATGTATCGTTGATATTTCCTGTAGTATTTTTTGGTGTTGCAATATTTATAAGCTTAATTTCAATGTCTCGTATGGCTTTTGAAAATAGAAGTGAAATAGGTACATTAAAATCTTTAGGATTTAATAATAATGAGATACGTTTTAAATATGTTGTATATTCTTTACTTGCTACATTAGTAGGTGCAGCATTAGGTGCAACTGTAGGATATTTTTTACTTCCAAGGATTATATTTAATACATATGGAATATTATTTGAAATACCTGTATTTATATATAGTAGCGATATTATTCAAGTATTTATTGGAATTATTTTATCAATGCTTTGCATATGTGGTGCAACAATATTTACAATAAATAGTTTAATTAAAGAAAAAACAACAATACTTTTAAGACCAAAAGCTCCACTAAAAGGCAAAAAGATATTACTTGAAAGAATAAAGGGAGTGTGGAATAGATTTAGTTTTTCAAATAAAGTTACAATAAGGAATATATTTAGGTACAAAAAAAGAGTTTGTATGACTATTTTAGGAATTGTTGGATGTACAGCAGTGCTTCTTTCAGGTTATGCTATACGTGATTCTGTTGTAAACTTAGTTGCTACTCATTTTGAGGAAATATTTAGATATGATGACTCAGTGTATGTAAATGATAAAATATCAAAAGAAGAAGTAGACAAGATATTTGCAAGTAGTTCTATTAAAGAAAAACTATATACTTCAGTGCAAACAGTAAAGTTTAAGTCTAGTGAGCTTGAACTGATTGCATTTTATGATGAAAGCAAATTAAGTAAAATAATTACATTAAAAGATAAAAGTAGTGAAGAAGAGTTAAAGTTACAGGATAATAAAATAATAGTAACTAGTAAATTTGCAAAAGTACATAAAATAAATGTAAATGATATAATAGAAATTTCTGATGTGAACAATAAAAAATATAGTTTTGAAGTATCAGGAATTGCTCAAAATTATCTAGGTAATTTTATATTCATGAATCGAAAAACATATGAAGATAATTTTGAAAAATATAAAACAAACATGGTATATCTTAAAATTGATGAAAAAGAAGAAGAAAAAATAATTAGTGAGTTGCTTGAAAATACAAATGTTTTAGGCGTGAGTTCTACAAGTGATACTCTTGAAAGATTAAACGGAATATTTGGCTCACTAGATACCATAGTACTTATATTAGTCATATTTTCAGGTGCATTAGCATTTGTAGTGTTATATAATTTATCGTATATAAATATAAGTGAAAGACAAAGAGAAATTGCAACACTTAAAGTGCTAGGATTTTATCCAAAAGAAATTGACAGTTATATATTAAAAGAAGAAATAATAATAACTATTTTAGGTGTAATATTAGGCATTATTGTTGGTACATGGTTTGGTGGAATAATTGTAGAAACAGTTGAAATAGATATGGCACAGTTTATTAAAAAGATAACTTTAGCAAGTTATATAAAGACAATATTATTTATGATATTGTTTACTGTAATTGTAAATATTAGGGTACATTTTGTGCTTAAAAAAATTAATATGATAGAATCGCTAAAAAGTGTAGAATAAATGAATATTTTTTGAAAATAACTTAAATATAAAAATTAATATAATTCATATAATTAATTAGTAGATTTTAAACTATGATTAAGTAAATATGATATAAATTACAGTAGTGTTATGGCTTTTTGTAGTAAAGTAATAGACGCTATGCAAGAAATATTTATTGAAAATTAAGTAAAATAAAAGAAAAAACAGATATGTTATCATCACTAAAAAAAGTAAATAAAAAATAATTGATGAAAAAATGAAATAATATGAGGTGAACTCTATTGAAGAACTAGCAAAAGATATTATAGAAGAATTTAAAGAAATATTAGGTTCAACTAAAGATGATATTTTCACTCAAATGTTTTTTCAAAGACTGGTAAATAATGAAAATTCAATGATGTTTTCGGCATATGAACAAGATGTTGAATGTTTTAATGTTTTTGTATACGATAATGGAAATAATTATTCTTATTATATACCAGACGAAATTAAAGAAATTATAAAAGAGGAATTTGGATTTTAACAAAATATAGCAAGAATTCACATTTCTAGTTAGTGAAGAATTGCTTATAAAATCTGTTATAATTTACAAAAAAATAGCTAAAAAGATTATGTAGTATGTTGTATAATATAATTAGTATAATATACATGAAAGGAAAAAAATGTTAAGTATAAACAGAAGTATAATGATAAAAATGGATAATGTAGATTATGGATGGAAGGATAAAAATGGTGAGATTCATTATGAGGTAGATGGAACATTTGCTGAT
>JAFVCY010000042.1 GCA_017478805.1 Clostridia bacterium | reverse complement strand
ATAACTAAGATTTATGGAAGTGAAAACTTTACAAATGAGCTAACTGTAAAGAAAGAAGGATTAAATATAGCGTATAGTTCATCAGATACATCAGTAGCTAATGTAAATAGTACTACTGGAGAGGTAACAATAGTTGGAGTAGGAAGTGCAGTAATAACAGCAGAAGATTCTACAGAAAATCAATTAGCATCATATACATTAGAAGTAACGCTAGATGGAATGGAATATGCTGTTACAGGGTTTCATGATGAGTATGATGGAAATCCTCACTCTATATCTATAAATGTAACCAAACCAGCAGAAGGTGCAGTTATAATGTATGGAACAGAGGAAGGTACATATGACTTAGAAGAAAGTCCTAGCTTGACAAATGCTGGAAGTTTAACAGTATACTATGAAATAACAAATAGCAATTATGAGACAGTTACTGGTAGTGAAATAATAGTAGTAGAAAAAGCAGTAGGAGTGATAGGTTATGAAACTATTCAGCTAACTAAAACACCAGCAGATGAAACGTTTACAAATGAACTAACTAAAGTAGGAGACGGAACTGTTACATACACTTCTTCAAATACATCAGCTGCAACAGTAAATTCAGGAACTGGAGAAGTAACTATAGCAGGAGTTGGAACTACAATAATAACTGCTACAGTACAAGATTCAGCAAATTATGAGTATACAGAAAATGAAGCAAGTTATACAGTGGTAGTAAATAGAAGAGAAGGAGTAATAACATATAACGTAACAGAAATGACAAAAGTAGTAGGAGATGAAAGCTTTACAAATCCTATAACTACAAATGGAGATGGAACGGTTACTTATTTAAGCTCTGATGAAAGTATTGCAAGTGTAAATAGTACTACAGGAGAAGTAACAATAACAGGGTATGGAACAGTTACAGTTACTGCCTCTATAACAGATACTGAAGAATATGATTATGAGCCAAATTCTGTAAGTTATACTTTAACTATAGAAAGAGTAGCAGCAAGTATGAGCTATAGTGAAGCTAGCATAAATAAACATATAGGAGATGTAAACTTTACAAATGAACTTACAAATCTAGGAAATGGAACAGTTACATATGCATCAGATAATACATCAGTTGCAACAGTAAATAGCTCAACAGGAGAAGTAACAATAGTAGCGGCAGGAAGTGCAACAATAACTGCGACAACTGAAGATACTGCTACATATACATATGAAACAAAAACAGCAAGTTATACATTAAATGTATCAAAAAGAGCAGGAAGTATATCATTTGAAAGTAATTCAGTCGATAAATATGCAGATGACGGTTCATTTACAAATACACTTACAAATACAGGAGATGGAACAGTTACATATGAATCATTAAATACAACTGTTGCAACAATAAATAGTACAACAGGTTTAGTAACAATAAATGCATTAGGAAATGCGACAATAAGAGCAACAGTAGAAGATAGTAATGCATATACGTATGAAACTAAAACTATATCATATACATTAATGGTATCAAAGCATAATGGAAGTATATCGTATGCAATAACTTCTGTAGATAAAACAACAGTAGATACTGCGTTTACAAATACTTTAACCAAAACAGGAAATGGACTTGTTACTTATGAGTCAAATAATACATCAGTTGCAACAGTTAATTCTTTAACAGGAAGTATAACAATAAATGGAGTGGGAAGTGCGACAATAACAGCAACAGTAACAGACAGTTCAGAGTATATATATGAAATAAAAACAGCTACATATACAATAATAGTAGAAACTTTTTATGGATTAAAAAATGGAAATACATATACTTCATGGAATGATTTAATATCAGTCGGAATTATAACAATTAATAATGGTATAGTTGCTGTACCAAGTGATAAAAGAAGTAGTTTAGTTGGAGAACTAATTATCCCAAACAGTGTTACAAGTATAGATGATGAAGGATTTTATTGTTGTTCTAGTTTGACAAGTATAATATTGCCTAATTCATTGACAAGTATTGGAGAGCTCGCTTTTGGCATTTGCAGTGGTTTACAAAGTTTATTAATACCAAGTTGTGTAAATAATATAGAAAATGGTGCATTATCTTATTGTAGTAATTTAAAAGAAATAACAGTAAGTGATAGTAATAATTATTATTCAAGTAGTGATGGTGTATTGTACGATAAAAATAAAACAATATTGATTAGTTATCCTATAGGAAAAACAGAAACATCTTTTACAGTGCCAAATACAGTAACAAGTATAGCTTCAAATGCTTTTATAAATTCTAGTAACTTAATAACTATAAATTTATCAAGTAACTTGACAAGTATAGGTGATAATGCATTTTATTGGTGTACTAAAATTGAAAATATAAGTTTTCCTAATGCTTTAAAAAGTATAGGAGAAAGATCCTTTTTTTATTGTCGAAATCTTACAAGTATTACAATACCAGTAAATGTTTCAAGTATAGGAAGTGAGGCCTTTTCAAATTGTTATAAGCTTGCAAGTATAACTGTAGCAAGTAAAAATACTACATATAATAGTGGAAATGGGAATAATTGTATAATTAAAACTTCTAGCAAAGAATTAATATTTGGATGCAAGAATACTACGATACCAAATACAGTAACAAGTATAGGAAGTAGAGCTTTTTATGGTTCTGGAATAGAAAGCATAACAATACCATCAAGTGTTACTAATATAAGTTCTCAAGCATTTTTAAGTTGTGCAAGTTTAACCAAAGTAACAATACCAAGTAGTGTAACAAATATAGAAAGTGAAGCTTTTTGGCAGTGTAGCAGTTTAACAAATGTAAGTTTAGCAAGTGGGGTAAAAACTATAGGAACAGGAGCATTTCGTGAATGTTATAGTTTAACAAGTATAACAATACCAAATAGTGTAACTACTATGTCAGGGGGTGTTTTTGATACCTGCACGAATTTAACAAGTGTAACTTTATCAAATAAAATAACTTTAATAAGTGATTCAACTTTCTTTGGGTGTAGAAAATTAAGTGAAATAACAATACCATCAAGTGTCACCTTCATTTCTAGCGATGCATTTGCTTACTGTGATGCTTTAACAAGTATAATAATACCATCGAGTGTGAATAATATTTGGTCAACTAGTTTTCGCTCTTGCACAAATTTAACAAGTATAACAGTAAAAAAAGCTAAAGGTAGTATTGTAGGTTCTCCATGGGGAGCAACAAAAGCAACAGTTACATGGAGTCCATAGGATTAAAGCTTTTGTATAGTATAAGTTTAAGATAATAAAAAGTATAGTAAGTGGTGCTAAGTTGCACTTTTGCTATACTTTTTTCATTTTTATCTGCATATAAATTGTAAGCGGTAGATTAAAAGGCGTATTGATACCTTTAAAATTCAGTTATATAATATATGTATAATTGAATTTGGAGGTATTTTTATGGTTTGTAAAAAGTATAGTTAAGAAGGAAAAAACTAAATATTTAAAAGAGTTTAAAGAAGGTAACTTAAGCATAAGGTAGTTTTGCAACAAGAAAAATTTTTCTACTACTATGAGATGGTAAAATCAGGATAAAAATAAAACCCAAAAAGAAGAAAAAAGGAATTGTTTTGAAAGATTAATTTATTTGATGCTAATGTAGATAATTGCAACGATACATCTAGTATTAATATTGTAATAAATGATAAACATGTAAGAGTTTAATGTAATAAAAATATAGATAAGAGTAATCTTATGAATATAATAGGAGGACTTGAATTTTTTCATATTTTTCAAAGTTTTTTCTGTTTTTAGTCTAGTAAGTTTAGTTATAAAACTAAAAATAGGTAAATAATCAAGTTATTTTGTAAAATCAACTTGTAAAAAAGCATTTTAAATGATATAATAATTTCGTTTAGAGAAAAGAAGAAATATATTTTAGAGGAGGAAATTTTTTATGTTTAAAAAATTCGAAACAACCTTTGCAGGAAGAAAACTTGTTATAGAAACAGGTAAGATGGCTTGTCTTGCAAACGGTTCATGTTTAGTAAGGTACGGAGATACTGCTGTACTTGTTAATGCAACAATGTCAAAAGAGCCAAGAGATGGAATAGACTTTTTACCACTATCTGTAGACTATGAAGAAAAGCTATACGCAGTAGGTAAAATTCCTGGTGGCTTTATAAAGCGTGAAGGAAAACCTTCAGATAAAGCTGTTCTTGTATCAAGGGTTATAGATAGACCTATAAGACCACTATTTCCAAAGGATTATAGAAATGATACATCAATTCATATCACAGCAATGTGCGTTGAGCCAGATGTACTTCCAGAAGTACCAGCAATGATAGGTGCTAGTGTTGCACTTAATATATCAGATATACCATTTGATAGAATAGTTGGAGCAGTTAAAGTTGGACTTATAGATAACAAATTAGTACTAAATCCTGACTTAAAACAAAGAGAAATGTCAGACTTAGATTTAACAGTTGCTGCAACATATGAAAAAGTATGTATGATAGAAGCAGGAGCAAATGAAGTAGAAAATGATGTAATGCTAGAGGCAATAAAACTTGGGCACGAAGAAATAAAGAAACTATGTGCATTTATACAAGAAATAAAAGATGAAATAGGAAAACCAAAAGCAGAGTATAAATCATTTAAAGTACCTGATGAGTTAATGGAAGAAATAAAGGCACTTGCATATGATAAAATGTTTAAAGCAGTTGAGACAACAGACAAAACAGTAAGAGATGCAAATGTAGATAATCTAACTGAAGAAGTAAAGAATAAATATATTGAAGCTCATGGTGAAGAAGAGTATTTAGGAAACAAATCTATGATAGCAGAAGCTATGTATAAAATAGAGAAAAAAGCTGTAAGAAGCATGATAATAGATAAGCATATGAGACCAGATGGAAGAGCATTTGATGAAATAAGGCCTTTATCTGCTGAAGTACATCTTTTAGAAAGAACACATGGATCAGCATTATTTACTCGTGGACAAACTCAGGTTTTATCCGTTGCAACACTTGGTATGGTATCAGAAGAACAAACTTTAGATGGACTAGATGAAGAAAGCTCAAAAAGGTATATTCATCATTATAACTTCCCACCATATAGTGTAGGAGAAGCAAGACCATCAAGAGGACCAGGAAGAAGAGAAATAGGACATGGCGCATTAGCAGAAAGAGCGTTAGCACCAGTAATACCATCAAAAGAAGAATTCCCATATACAATAAGAGTGGTATCTGAAGTACTAAGTTCAAATGGCTCAACATCACAAGCAAGCGTATGTGGTTCAACACTCGCACTAATGGATGCAGGTGTGCCAATAAAAACGCCAGTTGCAGGTATATCTACAGGACTATTTACAAAGGAAGAAAATGTAGATGACTATGTAATGGTAACAGATATTCAAGGAATAGAAGACTTCTTTGGAGACATGGACTTTAAAGTTGCAGGTACACATAAAGGAATTACAGCAATTCAAGTAGATATTAAAATAGATGGACTTTCATATGATGTTATAAAAGAAGCATTTGAAAGAACATATAAAGCTAGACTATATATTTTAGATGAAATAATGCTTAAAGCTTTAGATAAACCAAGAAAAGAAATATCTAAATATGCACCAAGAATTACAACTATCGAGATAAATCCTGAAAAAATTAGAGATGTAATTGGAACAGGCGGTAAAGTAATAAATAAGATAATTGAAGAAACAGGTGTAAAAATAGATATTGAAGATGATGGAAAAGTATTTGTAGCAGGTGTAGACAGCCAGGCAGTAGAAAAAGCTATTAATATGATAGAAGGAATAACTAAAGATGTAGAACCTGACACGATATATCTTGCAAAAGTAGTAAAGATTTTAGACATAGGAGCAGTAGTTGAAGTTCTACCTGGAAAAGAAGGACTTCTTCATATATCAAAGATAAGAAAAGAAAGAGTAAACAAAGTAGAGGATGTACTAAAAGTTGGGGATACTATAGAAGTACTTGTAACTGAGATAGATAAGGATACAGGTAAGATAAAAATGATATCTACAGCATTAATGGGCAGTAGAAGATAGCATTAATATATTAAAAGTGAGGTTATTATTATATGGAAGTTTATGCTTTTATTGGAAAAACAGGTACAGGAAAAAGTTATAGGGCTTTAAAAGTAGCACATAGCAAGAACATAATATACATCATAGACGATGCAATTTTAATAAAGAACAACAAAGTAATTTGTGGTAAATCTGCCAAAACAGAGGCAACCAAAATCGCCTCTGTAAAAGCAGCCATATTCAATAATGAAGATAGAAGAAATGATATGATAAGGGTAATAGCTGCTGAAAAACCAGATAAAATACTAATTCTTGGAACATCTGATGATATGGTAGAAAGAATTGCAAGTAACCTTAAACTAGGTGAAATAAAAGAAAGAATATATATAGAAGATATAGCAAGTAAAGAGGAAATAGAGCTAGCTAGGAAAAACAGGACTGAAGAAGGAAAACACGTAGTTCCAGTTCCAACATTTGAGATAAAAGAACAGTTTTCAGGTTATTTCTTAGATCCACTTAGGATTTTTGGAGCAAAAAAAGTATATGATGAAGGCGAAAAGACAATTATTAGACCTACATATAGTTATCTTGGAAACTACTATCTATCAGAGAAGGTTGTTAATAATTTAGTAGAGTATATTCTTACTAAAATAAACGGAATATCAAGGATATATAAAGTATTAACCAATAAATATGTTGAAGGAGTACAAATTGAACTTGACATTGAGGTTCAGTTTGGAGAAAATATACCACTTTTAAGTAATAGAATAAGAAATACATTAGTTTATGAAATTGAATATACAACTGGTATTAATGTTAAAAGTATGAATATAAACGTAAAAGGTATATCTATGAAAAAATAAGGATATATAAAGTAAGTTATAAGGGGATAAAATATATGGAAACAATGAATTATAGAGAAAAGAAAAAGAAAAGTTTAAAACTTCCAATCTTTGCACTTACATCTTTTCTTGCGCTTGGAAGTGCAGTAGTAGCATATCGGAATAATGAACGAAGAAGAGCCTGTTGTAGTTGGCAATAGTGGCTCGTTATATACAGGAGATATTCCAGTAGTAGCAGAGCAAGATGCACTGATTAATATTACAGAAGAAGATATGGATTCTATGTTTGATGTAAAAACTCAGTATCTATATGATAATTCAAATGAAAAGATAAAATCAGATTTATCGATTCCATTTTTGTATATAGATGGAAAAGAGCAAACAGAATTTAATAAGAACTTAGAAGAAAAATATACCAAAACATTTGAAAGCTTCAAAGAAACAATGCAAGATGTGGAACATAGTTTTACATATAAGGTATACTATGTAGTATTTTCTAATGTAGTAAAAAATGAGCCAGTAGTATCAATAATTGTGACAGAAAAAATGGTAGATGATGAAACAAAAGCTGAATCTTTAAAGAAAAGATCAGCGTACAATATTAATATTAAAACAAAAGAAGTATTAGAGCAAAGAGATGTTGTAATATCACTTTTAGGTTCATCATACAAAGAAGCAATAAAAGAATCTGTAATAGCATATTTAGAGGAAAATGGAATGGCAAAAAGAGATGAGTATAAATATGCATATACTGGATTTGAAAATTTCTATATCAAAAAAGGAAAACTACACTTGATATTCTCTCCTGGAGAAATAGCAGATAAAAGCTATGGAATACTTGAAGTAGAACTAAATAGACTAGAAAATTTCACAAAAGTAGAAACAAATGCTAGTGAAAATACAGAAAGTACCGAGAATACTGAGAATATCGAAGAAAATGAAAACTAAAATATATACAAAGAAAGGATTGAAATAAATATGTTAGATTCAATGGACAAATTAGTATCTTTATGCAAAAACAGGGGATTTATTTTTCCAGGAAGTGAAATATATGGTGGACTTGCAAATAGCTGGGACTATGGCTATCTTGGAGTAGAACTAAAAAATAATATAAAAAAAGCGTGGACAAAAAAGTTCATAACTGAAAGAAGAGATTCAGTATTAGTAGATGCAGCAATACTTATGAATCCACTTGTATGGAAAGCAGTAGGGCATTTAGATAGCTTTACAGACCCATTAATTGACTGTAAGGCATGTAAAACAAGACATAGAGCAGATAAACTAATTGAAAGTTGGGCTGAAAAAAATGGACAAAATATTTGTGCAGATGGTATGAGCAATGAAGCTTTAATGAAATTTATAGATGACAATAACATAAATTGTCCTAATTGTTCAAAACATGATTTTACAGATATAAGGCAGTTTAATTTGATGTATAAAACATTTCAAGGAGTAACAGAAGATAGTGCGTCAACTATATACTTAAGACCTGAAACTTGTCAAGGAATATTTGTAAACTTTAAAAATGTAATGCGTTCATCTAGAAAGAAAATTCCTGCTGGAATTGGACAAATAGGAAAAGCCTTTAGAAATGAAATAACACCAGGAAACTTTATATTTAGAACTCGTGAGTTTGAGCAGATGGAATATGAATTTTTTTGCGCGCCTGGAACAGATGGTAAGTGGTTTGAGTATTTTGAAGAGTATTGTAAAAACTTCTTATTATCACTTGGCATGAAGGAAGAAAATATAAGGTATAGAAAACACTCAAAAGAAGAACTTGTATTTTATAGCAACTCAACTACAGATATTGAGTTTAAGTTTCCATTTGGCTTTGGAGAGCTTTGGGGTATTGCAAATAGAACAGACTATGACCTAAATAAACATATGGAATTTTCAAAAGAAGATTTATCATATCTAGACCCAGAAACAAATGAAAGGTATGTGCCATATGTAATAGAACCATCTGTTGGGGTAGATAGGTTAGCGCTTGCTTTCTTATGTAATGCCTATGATGAAGAAAAAATAGCAGAAGATGACACAAGAGTTGTGCTACATTTACATCCGGCACTTGCACCAATAAAGATAGCTGTACTTCCACTTTCTAAAAAGCTTTCAGAAAAAGCATTAGAGCTTAGAGACAAACTTGCTAAAAAATACACAGTAGACTTTGATGAGGCAGGAAGTATAGGAAAAAGATATCGTAGATTTGATGAGATAGGAACACCTTACGCTATAACGTACGATTTTGAATCAGAAAATGATAACTCAGTAACAGTAAGGGATAGAGATACAATGGAGCAACAAAGAATAGCTATAGATAAACTAGAAGAATTTTTTGATGGAAAATTTGAGATATAGTAATTTGTGAGAGGTTAAACATATGAAGAAAGATAAAAATCAAGATACTAAAAACTATACCATAGAAGAATTAGCTCAGTTTATCCATACATCACCTGACATGAAAAAAGGCCCAAAACAGCCAATGTCACTTTTTACTAAAATAGTAATTGTAGTTATACTTTTATCTATTGTTATCTTTGTGTATTTTAGGTATATATATAAACCATACGTATATACACTTGAATTTAGCCCAGAAATATATAGAATTGATGACTATTCTGTAATTACTAAGTCTTCAGGTGAGGTTGTAATAGGTATTCATGAACTTAAGCTTGACTATAAAGTGGTAAATGTATTAAAGTATGTAGACTACACAAACACTTCAAAGAAATACGCTATGTTTTTGTCTGAATTTGGTAACTTGTACTTATATGATGAAGCAAAAAATGAGCTAAACGAGTATTATATAGGTGATTTAAAAGTTAAGGAAATAAATACTAGAAATTTAGATAATATCGAAGTAATTGAAGCAACATTTGAAAATGGAGTAAAAAGGATAGTATATAATAATACAATATATGATAAAAGCGTAGATGAAGTTAAAATGATGGATGAAATAGTATATACAAATGATGATATATATGTATATAAATATAACCAAAAACTATACATGTGTAGATATAATGAGGTTGCACATTATGACTTAGCTAGTAACTCCTTTATTTCATCAAACAAGCTTATAAAGACATTTGTAGATGATAATAATGTTGAATTATTAATTAGAGATGTAGTAGTAAAAAATGCAAACTCAAATATATATGTTTATGTTATAACTGAAGATGGAAGATTAGGGTTTTACTCTTTTGAAGAGGGAAAATTTGATTACACACTAAATTATATTGAGCTTAACTATTTGAAATTAAATACTCCAATAGATAAATTTGTTGATTCTGAGCTAAAATATGGAGCAAGAATAAAAATAAAAGACGAAGATAATAGATTTGTAGATGTGTTTGAAGACAAACTAATTTATGGAAGTTTATCTTCTGACTTATCATTAATTGCATATGTAACTGATTTTTCAAAAGTCATAAACTACATAATTACATCATCAGAAGAAGGAAACAACAAATATGAAAAAGGTTATTATGTAATTGAAAATGTAAATAGTGAAAAGAATATAGAAAGCTTAGAAATCGTATTTTTAAATATGCATGGTGAACTTTTACTGCTAAGATTTAACATTTTAGATGGCGATGAAGTTACATATGAGACTAGAAAAATAGAGATGAAGGAAAATGAAAAAGTAGATAAAATCTATCTAGATAATGGAGAGCTATATATCACTATAGAAAAAGAAATTAGGAGTAATTACGTAGTATTTGAAAATACAGTAGAGTATGAATATGAGTCATATTTACTTAAAGAATATATAAAAGGAGTTGATTAAATATGAATAAGAAAAATAAGAAGGTAACAGTTATTGTAGTTACTATACTTGTTATAGCTATGGCAGTACCATCTTTTTCAATGTTATTTTATGCTTTAAGATAATTTATTCATATATATTGGATACTTGCATATATTTGTAACTAGGTGATACATATGAAACTACTATTATTGCACATTTTAAACTCTAAAAGTAGTAAGGTGAAAATTGAAAGCAAGCACAATGACTTATTTACTATTATGAATTTGTTTTTGCCAAGAAAAATAGTAGACAGATTAGGAAACAAAGTGTATGCAAAGTTATTTGGAATGTATATAAGAAGAAAAGTATTAGAAGGTAAAAATGAAGAGGTAGCTTTTGTTATGTCTAAGGAAATGTCTAAATTTTCCTTAGACAAATATTTTAAAAAGATATTTAACTCAAAGGATATTATAGCTCAAAATACCATTAAGGAAAATAGTTTGAGATACTTAGAAAATGAACATAGAAATTCTAAGATTGTTATTATTTGTAATGATTTAGAAGAAAAAATTTTAAGAGGCTATATTGAAAGATTTAAAGAAATAGTTATTTTTTCTTTAAATAAAGTTAGATTAGTGAATATGGTAAAAAAGCTTTCATATGAGTATGGCGTAAGCATTGATATTATAGGTGTAGATTTTGATAGCTATATTTTAGCAGACATAGCTGTATATTTTGATGATATCTATGCAAGTTCTATAGTTAAAGCAAAGAAAAATTACTTTTTTACAGATGATATTTTAGACAAGTATTCTATTGAAAGTGGGATTTTAAATAAGTATGAGGGTGAAATATTGGAGTTAGATAGTTTCCCGAAAAGGAAGTTAGCACTTGCTATTACATATTTACATAATTTTTACAAATAAAAACTGGATTTTTTTGTTATAATAGTGTATAATATTATGCATATAAATTGTAAATTATATATTTTTAAGGAGGATATAAAAAATGGAAGAAAGAGAAATTGTACTTACAGAAGAAGGATATAAGAAATTGCAAGATGAACTTGCATATTTAAAAGGACCAAGAAAGATGGAGGTCGCAGAAAGAATAAAGATAGCTAGAGAATTTGGAGATATTTCAGAAAACTCTGAATATGATGAAGCTAAAAATGAACAGGCACTTCTTGAGGCAAAAATTCTAGAAATGGAGAATACTTTAAGACTTGCAAAAGTTGTTCCAGATGATGATGTATCTACAAGAAAAGTAGGTGTTGGAACTAAAGTTACAGTATATGACTATGAATTTGAAGAGGAAGTAGTATATTCAATTGTTGGTGCTGCAGAGGTTAACTTAGAGCAAGGAAAAATTTCTAACGAATCTCCAGTTGGTAAAGGTTTAATTGGAAAGAAAAAAGGTGAAGATGTATTTATAGAGACACCAGGTGGACTTGCTAAATATAAAATAGTAAATATTGAGAGAGTATAATATTTTAGGATGTGATTTAAAATGGAAACAAATGAAACTTTAAACGAAGAATTATCTTTGCAAGATATAAATAAACTAATAGCTGTAAGAATTGAAAAATTAAAGACTATGCAAGAGGCAAATAATGACCCATTTAGTATAACTAAGTGTGATGTTACAGATTATTCTAAGGATGTAGTAGATAGCTTTAAAGAAGATGAAGAAAAAGTGGTAAAAATAGCAGGAAGGATTATGTCTAAAAGAATAATGGGAAAGGCATCTTTTTGCCATATACAAGACTCTGAAGGTAAACTTCAGCTTTATGTAACTAGAGATAATTTAGGAGAAGAGAAATATTCAGAGTTTAAGAAGTATGATATAGGTGATATTGTTTGGGCAGAAGGAACAGTATTTAGAACTCATATGGGCGAAATATCTGTAAGACCAACTAAAATGATTATGATTTCTAAATCTTTAAGACCACTTCCAGAAAAATGGCATGGATTAAAGGATGTGGATTTAAGATACAGACAAAGATATGTTGATTTAATAATTAATCCTGAAGTTAAGAAGACATTTGAAACAAGAAGTAGGATAATATCTGAAATAAGGAGAATACTTGATGAAAAAGGTTATTTAGAAGTTGAAACTCCAATTTTAAACACTATATCTGGAGGTGCAACTGCAAGGCCTTTTATTACTCATCATAATGTTCTAGACATTCAAATGTACTTAAGAATTGCGACTGAACTTAATCTTAAGAGGTTAATTGTTGGTGGCTATGATAAAGTATATGAAATGGGTAGAATATTTAGAAATGAAGGTATGGATATAAGGCACAACCCTGAATTTACTTCAATAGAGCTTTATGCTGCATATCAGGACTATAACGATATGATGGATATTACAGAAGAGATTTTTTCAAAATGTGCTAATAAAGTTTTAGGAACTACTAAAATTACATATGGAGATATGGATATTGACCTTACTCCAGGGTGGAAAAAAGTTACAATGATAGATTCTATAAAAGAAGTGACTGGAATTGACTTTAATAAAATAAATACTGATGAGGAAGCAACTGCCTTGGCAAAAGAAAAAGGTATAGAAATTCCTGATAAAACAAAGGAAACAAGAGGAGATGTAATAAGTTTATTCTTCGAAGAATATGTAGAAAAAACACTTATTCAGCCTACTTTTGTATATGATTATCCTGTTGAAATATCGCCATTGGCTAAGAGAAAGAAGGAAGACCCAAGACTTACTGAAAGATTTGAGGTGTTTATTGGTGGCAGAGAGTATGGAAATGCTTTCTCTGAACTAAATGACCCAATAGACCAATTGGAAAGATTTAAAGCACAAGTTGAAGCAAGAAATGCTGGAGATGAAGAAGCAGGCATGATGGACGAAGACTTTATTCAAGCTCTAGAATATGGCATGCCTCCAACTGGTGGACTTGGAATTGGTATAGACAGGCTTATTATGCTTCTTACAAACTCTGCATCTATAAGGGATGTCTTGTTATTTCCTACGATGAGGCCTACTAAGTAAAACATTAATTGATTATTTAACGAAATATATCAAGAATTCCCCTTCCTCTATAGGTAGGGGATGAATTGCGTATAAAAAATTGTAAAAAATAACACAAATAAATTGATAATTAACACAACTTGTAATAAAATATAGTCAGTATAAAATATATGAAAGGAAAGAGTATAATATGAAATATGAAAGAAGAATCAAAAAAATCGAATAAAACAAAAAAAGAAAAGTAGCCAAATTACATGAAAAAATAGCAAATCGAAGGAGAGATTTTTTTCATAAATTATCAAGAAAAATATTCAATGTTTAATAGAATGAATCATGAAGCAGAAATTTTAGATTTAAAATTACCACTTATTCAAAATTATCTATATGAAATAAAAAGTGATTTGCTAAAAGAGTCTGAAAATATGAGTTTTTTAGATTTATGTAAAAGTATGAGGATAGTGGATTGAACACCTGAATATATGAAACCATTAAATGTAGGGTTAATGTTTTTTAATGACGAACCTCAGAAATTTTTTCCATATTCTCAAATTGAAATAGTAGATTTAAGAAATGGTTCAGAGGGAGATGATATGACTGAAAGAATCTTTAAGGGACCTATTGATAGTATGATAAAAAGTGCACTTACTTTTATACGTAACACTATTATTGAAGAAAAATACTCAAAATAGAAGGTCAGGCTGAAGCTAAAAGATTTTTTAACTATCCATATCAAGCAATTGAAGAGGCACTAGTTAATGCAATTTATCATAGACGGATATGATGTAAGAGAACCAGTAGAAATAAGAATAATGGAAGATAGAATACATATTGTAAGTTATCCTGGACCTGATCGTTCAATAAGTGAAAAATCAATAGAAAATAAAACGATTATTGCCAGAAAATATAGAAATCGTAGAATTGGTGAATTTCTTAAAGAACTAAAATTAACAGAAGGCAGAAATACTGGAATTCCTAAAATAAAAAGAGCTTTAATTAATAATGGTTCTAAAGAACCTATATTTGAAACAAATGAAACTAGAGATTATTTTATAACTACTATATTTATGCATGAAGGATTTGAGAAAAAGGATAAATAATGTTCTGTAGGTAAAGCATTAGCTAAGCTTGAAAAGGGATAATAAAATATTGATATATTAGGTTAGGAAGAAATTCTTAACCTTTTTTTTGTTACACTTTTATTACATTTTAACAAAATTGATAAAAAATAACTTATGTCACTTGAAGTTTTTTTTTTTTTTTTAGTGTAAAATACTTTTAGTTGTTTTAGTAGAGCCATTTTATACTTAAAACAACAGAAAAATTATAGGAGGTTTTATTTATGAAAAACAAAAGAAAAGGCATAAGTTTAATTACTTTAGTAGTAACT
>JAFVCY010000041.1 GCA_017478805.1 Clostridia bacterium | reverse complement strand
TCTAAGTATTAATTTGCTATCTTCTTTTAATTCATTTTGCATTGGAACATAATTTAAAACTCCGTTTTACATCCTTATACTTATTAAACATTGCTTCTGTTCTTTTAGCTGATTCTTTTAAAATTTTTCCTTTTTCTTTTTTATATTCAGTCATTTTTTATTCTCCTATATTTATAATTATATTTTTTGATAGTAATTGATTGATTATATGGTATTCTTCTTCATTTGCGTCTATTTTTTACTTATATATCATATTTAGTGCTTCATATCTATAAACATACCATAAAATATTAGGAAAGTATAACTATTCTCTATTTATAGCCTCAACCCTATATATTGTACCACAAAATAAAACATGATAAAAGAATAATTTATCATAAATATTATTTTTTCTTCATATTTTGAATTTAAATTATCATAGTGATTATATTTTCTGTTGTTTTTTCACATTATATATGATATAATAAAGAAGTTAAATAGAGGAGAGAATAAATGGAAAATAATAAATTTTATATCACAACACCAATATATTATCCAAGTGGTAACTTTCATGTTGGAACATGTTATTGTACAATAGTTGCAGATGTAATAGCAAGGTATAACAGACTAATAGGAAAAGATGTATTCTTTTTAACAGGAACTGACGAACATGGACAAAAAATTGAAAATAAAGCAAAAGATGCAGGTGTTACTCCAAAAGAATATGTAGACAAAATAGTTGCAAATTCTAAAGAACTATGGAAAATACTTGGAATTTCATATGATAGATTTATAAGAACTACTGATGAAGACCATGAAAAATGTGTACAAAAAATAATGCAAAAACTATTAGATAGCGGCGATATATACAAAAGTGAGTATGAAGGAAAATACTGCACACCTTGTGAATCATTTTTCACAGAATCACAGCTTGTAGATGGAAAATGTCCAGATTGTGGAAGAGAAGTATCACTAGTAAAAGAGGAAAGTTATTTCTTTAAATTATCAAAATATGAAGATAGATTAAAGGAATTTTTTAAAGAAAATCCAGATTTCCTAATACCAGAAACAAGAAAAAATGAAATGTTTGCAAGCTTTTTAGATAAAGGTTTAGAAGATTTGTGTATAACAAGGACCACATTTAGATGGGGAATAGAAGTACCATTTGATCCAAAACATATAGTATATGTATGGGTAGATGCGTTATCTAACTATATATCTGCACTTGGATATCTATCAGATGATGACTCATTATTTAGAAAATTTTGGCCAGCAGATTTACATTTAGTTGGAAAAGAAATAACTAGATTCCACACAATAATATGGCCAGCATTACTTATGGCTTTAGACCTTCCTCTTCCAAAGAGGGTATTTGGTCATGGCTGGCTTGTAGTAGGTGGCAAAAAAATATCAAAATCATTTGGAAATTACAAAGACCCAAGAGAATATCTAAAATACTCAAGCGTTGATAGCTTAAGGTACTATTTACTAAAAGAAATAACTCTAGGATTAGACGGGAACTTTGATGAAGAAATGTATATACAAAAAATCAACTCAGACCTTGCAAATGACTATGGAAACCTAGTAAGTAGAACAATAGCTATGGCTGAAAAATACTTTTCAGGAGTACTTTCAAGAAAAGCATATGAAAATGAACTAAATACAGATTCAGATAATGAACTTCTAAAAAAAATAACAGAAAATATAGCTGAATACAAAATAAATAACGATAATCAAAGACCAGATGTAGCACTAGATAAATTAATGGAAATAGTAAGCTTTGCAAATAAATATATAGACTTAAATGAGCCTTGGGTTTTAGCAAAAGATGAATCCAAAAAAGAAAGACTAGCTAAAGTTATATACATCTTAGCGGAAACTATAAGAATAGTAACTGTAATGTTAAAACCATACATGATAGAAACACCAAAGAAAGTATTTGAGCAGCTTGGAACAGATATAGATACGTGGGATAGCATATTTGAATTTGGAAAGATAAAAGATGGTACAGTTTGCAAAAAAGGAGAAAATGTATTTCCAAGAATAGATTCAAAGGCAGTATTAGAAGAAATAAAAAAAGCTGAAGAAGAAGTAAAAAAAGAAGAAAGTAGCAATTTAGAAGGAATAAAATATATTTCACTTGATGATTTAGATAAAGTAGAGCTTAAAGTAGGCCAAATTTTAGAAGTATCAAAAATAGAAGGCGCTAAAAAATTATATAAATTAAATGTAGATTTAGGAAAAGAAAAAAGACAAATTGTCTCTGGACTTGTTCCATATTATACCGAAGAAGAGCTATTAAATAAAAAAGTAATAGTGGTAACTAATCTAAAACCAGCAGTTTTATGCAAAACAGAGTCTTACGGTATGATACTTGCTGCAGGAGACAAAGAAAATGTAAAATTAATTACAGTAGATGGAGAAATGGAAAATGGTGAAGGAGTTCACTAAGTATAGGGGGAATAATGGAAGAACAAGAAATAACTAAAGAAGAGAAAATAAAGAATATAACAAATGAAATAGTTGAATGGTTAGTTTGCTTAGTAATAGCAATAGTTTTGTACCTTTTAATTAATTACTTTATAGGTACAGTATCTGGAATTAAACAAACATCAATGACACCAACATTTGTAGAAGGTGAAAAAATACTAATACAGAGAACAAAAATATTTAAGAAACAGTTAAATTATGGGGATGTTATAACTTTTGTGGCACCAGATGAGGAAGATTTATCAAAGCTAATGAATGTAGAGAACGCTTCATCTGAGACTATAACTGGGGAAGATGCAATAGCAAAATATGATAAAAGAGATTTTATATCAAATTTTATATATGACTTTATAGGAATAGGAAAAAGAAGTTACATAAAAAGAATAATAGGACTTCCAGGTGACCATATTGTAATAACAGAAGATGGCGAAGTACTAAGAAATGATGAAAAGCTAGAAGAAGATTACTTAAGAGACGGCATAACTAGTAGAAACGGAATATATATAAATGTTATTGTTCCAGATGAAACGGTTTTTGTGATGGGAGACAATAGACTAGGAAGCATGGATTCTAGAATACTTGGTTGTATTCCATATAAAAATATAGATGGATATGTCATTGCAAAAGTTTGGCCATTTAATAAATGGAAGTGGTATTAATAGGTGATGAGTATGTTTGAAGGCATATATGGACATAGTGCTCAAAAAGAAATGTTAATAGAGGCTATTACTAATGATAGAATATCACATGCATATCTATTTTATGGTACAGAAGGAATAGGAAAACAAAAAATAGCTAAAGAATTTGCAAGACGAATACTTGGCGTAGATAATCTAGATACATGTGTAGACTATAAATATATAAGTAAGAAGGAAGATAAAAAAGACATTGTGGCTCAGCAAATAAGGGAAGATATTAGTGACGATGTTATAGAAAAACCAATATCTTGCAAAAGAAAAGTATATATAATAAATGATGCAAATTTTTTAAATGATATAGCGCAAAACGCACTTTTAAAGACTTTAGAAGAGCCACCAACATATATAGTGATTATACTCATAGCTTCAAATATAAGCATGCTTCTACCTACAATATTATCTAGACTTACAAAAGTAGAGTTTTCAAAAATAGATAAAGAAAATATGGACAAGTATGTTAGAGATAATAACATTGTATTGCAAGATAATATAATAGAGTTTGCGGAAGGCTCAATAGGAAAAATGAATAATATCATTTCTGAAAAGCTGGTTGATAATTTTAGTAAAATTGATGAAATTATCTGTTGTTTTGAACAAAAAGACATAGCAAATGCAATGATAAAATGCGGAGATATAGACTTTAATAATGTAGAAAATTTAGACTATTTAGAGTTTATGTTATTTAAGAAGAAGCATTATGTGGCTGCACTTGAAGTTAAAACCGCTTTAAAGAGGTTGAAAATGAACGGAAATTATGATATAGTAATAGATAATATGATAATAAAATGCATAGAAAGATTGTAGGTGAAAAAATTGAAAGTCTTATGTGTTAGATATGTAAAAAATGCAAGAATAGATTACGTTGATCCAAAGAATTATATATTTAAAATTGGGGATAGCGTTGTTATAGAAACTGAAAGAGGACTAGAAATAGCAAAAATAATAAAGCTAAAAGATAGAGAAAGTTTAGATAGTAGCATTGAAATAAAGAAAATATGTAGGCCAGCAAGCATTGATGACTTAAAAAAAGAAAAAGAAAATGATATAGAGGCAAAAGAATTTTTAAAAGTTGCAAAAAAAGAAGCAAAAAAATTAGATTTAAACATGAAATTTTTGCTTGCAGAATATACTTTAGATAAATCTAAATTAACACTGTATTTTACATCAGATGATAGAGTTGATTTTAGAGAACTAGTTAAAGTGCTTGCTGCTATGGTAAAAACTAGAATTGAACTTAGACAAATAGGCCCAAGAGATGAAATAAAAATGTATGCAAATCTAGGTATGTGTGGAAGAGAAGTATGTTGCAAGACACATCTTAAGGATTTTAAATCCGTAACAATTAAAGATGCCAAAGAACAAGGTTTGCAGATAAACATGGAAAAGTTATCCGGAGCATGCGGAAAATTAATGTGTTGTTTAAGATATGAAGAAGAGGAGTATAAAGAAAATCAAAAAAACATGCCAAAATATAACGAAATAGTAAAAGTTATTGAAACAGGTGAAGAAGGAAAGGTATGTAATTTAGATATTTTGAATATGCGAGTTAAAGTTAAGTTTGGAGATACAAGAGAAAATGAAAGATATGAGAATTTTGATGTAGATAAACTTTCATGGAAAAGAAAATAATAGGGGGTGAAAAATTATGGCATATAGAATACAAAAAGATAAATGTATATCTTGTGGTGCATGTGCTTCGCAGTGCCCAGTTGGAGCAATTTCTGAAGGTGACGGGGCATATGAAATAGATCCTAATGTATGTATTGAATGTGGAGCATGTGCAGCTATTTGTCCTGTTGAGGCACCAATTCAAGATTAATATAACTTGTGGGCTAGTTCCCACTTTTTATTTTTTAAAATTAGTTGACATAACATTATTTTTGTGGTATAATTTATGTGTAGCATTTTTTCAATTTCGTTAATAAAAGGAGGAATTTCTATGCGAGAAATGGTTTTCGGATATTACCGAAATGAGGTGTATATTATAGAGGATGAAGAAGGAAACGTTCTCTATAATTTGACCGATGGAACAAAATTTGATGTAGCAGGCTTAAATTATTATGTAGGAAAAAATAAACAAGGAATGTTTGTGGCACGTGAAGGTGTTTCACCTCAGTCAAAAGGCATTTTTGTCCTTGAGGACAATAAATGTTATTTGATGGCAACAACAATGCTTACTGCAAAAAATCAGCTTTTTAAAGAGTATAAGCCATTAAAAAGTGGTGATGTACTGTTTGAAACACTTAAGAAATATCAGTTTATTCCGCAGTGTATGCGGACAAAATATGAACTAGGTGAGATAGAAATACCAGCTTCATATAAAAGTTGGTGTCATAATTATACGAATGAAAAAAAGTGGTATAGATATGTATGTTACACGGATTCAACTGATTTTTCGGACATTTTAGTGTCTAATCAGGCTTGTATAACATGCCCTAAAAGGTCAAGCTGTCCTGAAAGCATAAAACGGACATATAGGGGGTTATACAATGGCACATATGTGTTTGTTGTAAAAGAAAATGTGAAAACAGGAAAAAAATTATTGCAAGAAATTGAGATAACAGAAGATGCTGATAGAGCATTTATTGCAAGTGTAATTGATAGTATTATGGAAAATTAAAAAACTCTATTTCTATGCAGGGAAAGAATTTCTTTCCCTGCAATATTGTAAAGTGTATAATAAAACTGATAAAAAAATTCAAAGTTAAATTTGATTGATTTTTATCAGTTTTTTGTATGCTATTTTAATGATATAATAGATATATCTTTTCTTATTGAAATGATAGAAGGAGGGATTGTTATGAG
>JAFVCY010000004.1 GCA_017478805.1 Clostridia bacterium | reverse complement strand
TTAAACGATAGGCTTATCTGGCTCTACAGACTTTATGCTATTCAGGAAAAAATTGATATAGAAGAGTATCAAGAGATTCTTAAGAACTGGCAAGAAGTAGCTACGAACCTTACGGATTTAGTGGTTAGGTATTCAATTAAGGCAGAAACTGCCATGAAAAGAGATTTTTTAAGCTCACTTTCTCTTGAAAAACGGCATTTTATGAGTCTTAGTAATATAAATGAATATAATATTGCTATGACCATTGCTACGTTTGAAGTGTTTAGTCAAAGCCTTAAGATTATATCTATGGATACTGAAACTATGAGTTTAAATGAAGCAAACCTTGTGGTAGCTGAAAAAGTCCTTGAATTTCTCCACGCTTATGAGCTTGAAAAGTTGAAAAACGCGTTAGACAAGATGATAGAAAGGTATGAGCAGGAAAAATAATTGCAATTTTTTATGTTACTGCAAACTGATTTAAAATTAGTTTGCAGTGAAATATTTTAAAGTTTTATGTTTTAGCTATATTTCAGTTATGTATAATTTTAGTAATGAAACTGAAACATGTTGATTTTTCATTTATTTAAAAATTTTTTTGCTATACAATATTATACGTGTAAAGAGGTGACCATTTATGAATATTGGATTTGATAGTAAAAAGTACATTGAAATTCAAAGTGAGAAGATTAAACAAAGGATAAAAATGTTTGGTGGCAAACTGTATTTGGAGTTTGGCGGTAAACTTGTAGATGATTACCATGCAATGAGGGTGCTTCCAGGGTTTGAACCTGATATAAAGATAAGGATGCTAGAAAAACTTAAGGATGAAGCAGAAGTTATTTTCTGTATAAATGCAAATGATATTGTAAGGAAGAAGATAAGAGCAGACCATGCAATATCATATGATAAGGAAGTTTTAAGGCTTATTGAGTATTTAAGAAGTATAGATATATCAATAAACAGTGTAGTTATAACGCTATATAACGGTCAAGTTGGAATAGAAAAATTTAGGGATAAGCTTAAACAGTGCAAAGTTCAGTCATATATTCATACATTTACAAAGGGATATCCTACTGATATTGATACTATCGTAAGTGAAGAGGGCTATGGTGCAAATCCATACATTGTTACAACTAAACCTTTAGTAGTAGTTACTGCTCCTGGACCATGTAGTGGAAAACTTGGAACTTGTCTTTCACAACTGTATCATGAGTATAAAAATGGAGTGAAGGCAGGGTATGCAAAGTTTGAAACATTTCCTGTTTGGGACCTTCCAATTAATCACCCAGTAAATATTGCTTATGAGGCAGCAACAGCTGATTTAAAGGATAAAAACATGATAGACTTTTTCCATTTGGAAAAATACGGAGTTAAGGCTATAAACTATAACAGAGACTTAGAGGTATTTCCGGTTTTAAAAGATATACTTCATAGGATAACTAACGAGGATATATACTTTTCTCCAACTGATATGGGAGTAAACGTTATTGGAAAATGTATATCAGATGATAAGGTTGTATCAGAGGCTGCTAAAAATGAGATTATTCGTAGGTATTATAGAGCTCTAAATGATTACAAAACTTCAATTGGTGATATTGAGGCTTGTGAGAGTATTAAGCTTTTAATGAATCAATTAGGTATAAGTGAAAAGGACAGAAAAGTAGTAGCTTATGCTTTAGAAAAGAAGGAAAAGTCTTTAGAAAATGCTGTTGCAATTGAGCTTCAGGATGGAAAGATTATAACAGGTAGAAAAACAGAGCTTTTAAGTCCTACAAGTGCTGCGTTTATAAACGCAATAAAATATATAAATAAAATACCAGATGATGTGCATCTTCTTGCTCCTTCTGTTATAATGCCTATGATTGAGGTAAATAAAAAGGTTTTAAGTAAGGTAGACAGCGTGCTAGAACTTGACCAAGTACTAATAGCACTTAGCATCTGCTCTGTTACAAATCCTATTGTAAAGGGAGCAATGGACAATTTTGATAAGTTAAATGGTGCAGAGGCACATTCAACATACATTGTTCCAAGAAGGGATTTAGAAGTATTTAATAATTTAAAGATAAACCTTACGTCTGAAGCAGAGTTTTAAATTGTTATATGATTAAAAAGCTGATTAAAGGGCTTTACTATTGAGTTTAGTAAGGCTCTTTAATTTTGTTTAATATAATTCAAACAAAAAAACAGCAGAAAAATAAACAAAAAAAGTATTTAAAATCACAAAAATAGATATAGCTGGTATTGTAAGTATAATATAATTCTTTGTAATAAAAGTGTAACATTAATAAGAAATAAGTATTTGCTAAATAAAAATAGAAAAGAAGTCTACCATAATAGGCTTCTTTTTATGTAACTAAAACCAAAATAAAAATAAAATTTAAATAGAAAGATAAAAAATCAATTTATGTCACTTGAAACTTTTTTTTACTATGAAAATAAAGTATTACTGAACTCTAAAAAAGGCCGCAATATCCCTATACAAATTAGCACAATTTTTTAAAATTCACTAATATATCATCTTCAAATATTATTGATTTATAGGCGATTTTTCAGATATTT
>JAFVCY010000040.1 GCA_017478805.1 Clostridia bacterium | reverse complement strand
TTTACTTTCGTTATAATTTTTTTTTTTTTTTTTTTAGGAAGAATTTACTTTGAAATGTTTGTTAAATAATACTAAGAATTACACCAATTAGCTATATTGAAAACTATTTGCTTTTATGATATACTTCTTTAGAAAATAGGAGAAAGAATATGAATTTTGGGGAAAATTTAAGGTTATTAAGAAAAAATAGTAAAATGTCGCAAGAGGCATTAGCGGAAAAAATTGGAGTATCAAGGCAGTCTGTTTCAAAATGGGAAGTCGGAACTGCATATCCAGAAATGAGTAATATTACGGCACTTTGCAGTATTTTCCATTGTAATATTAATGATTTAATAAATGAAAATATTATAGATATTGATTCATTTGATAAAGCAACCAAAGAAGATATTGTTAAATTTAAGGAAAATCAGCAAAAGAACATGAAAATGATAAGCAAAGCAATATATATAATATCAAGAATATGTGAAATTATAATAGGAGTACCAACGATATGCTTAATGCTTGCATGTATAGTATTTTTGGTAATTTCTCATACATTTTCAGTAGAAGAAGATAAAATTATAATATTAAATAATGAAATTCCATACAGCATAGAGAATAATGTTTTAAAAATAGAAGGATCAGAACATTATATATCAACGTCAACTGATGTAAAAGAATTTGTGCAAAATCATGGTAATATGTTTTATACAATTAGCATAGAATACTTACTTATTTGCATAACAGTAATTTCAGATTTATCAGTTTTAGTTTTACACTTTTTGTATAAACTATATAAAAACGTATATGAACTAGATACACCATTTACAATAGAAAACGAAAGAATAATAAATAAAGTAGTAATACTGTTACTTTCACAAATAGCATTTTCAAAGATAACAGCACTGCTTTATAGCATAGTTGCATCGGTAGATTTAGCTATAGAATTCAATGTAAGAGATATAATACTTATACTTGTTGCAGTAAGTGTAGTATATATTTTCAAATATGGAAGAATGCTTCAAGCAGATTCAAAATCAAAAATATATGGTGAAATAGACAAATAATTTTTGCAAACTTATAGTTGCAAAACGCTATTTTACTTAAACGCAACCGAAAATTGGTAGAATAATTTTCGGTTTTTTTGTATCATGTCTTACGTTGGAGGGAAAGAAAATGAAAATTATTTTGAAACACATTTTAAGAAACATTTTAGAAAAGAAAGGAAGGAGTCTGTTAATTGTTATATCATTAATGATAGCATCAGTTGTATTTATACTAAACTTAACTATTCCAAATCAAATAATTGAAACAAAAACGAAGCAGGCAAGAGATGCAATTGGCATGTCAGATATTTTAGTAGCATCATTTAATGAGTTTAATTTAGATGATTTAAAAATGTCAAATGAAAAAACAGAAATAGTTGGAGTAAATGATTTATATCTAATTCATAAAGATAAGACACTTGCTATATATGCAGTAGATGTAAGTAAAGCAGCGAGTATCAATCTTACAAGTAACACTTTATTAAAAGATAATGAAATAGTTATAAGTAAAAGTGCTGCAGAAAAATATGACTATAACGTAAATGACACTATGACTTTAGAGCTAGAAGATAGTAAATATGATTTATTAATTAAAGATATAGTAGATAGCACAGGTCTTCTTTCTTTTAAAACTTTATCTGGAATTGTAAATAGTGAAACATATAACAAGATAACAGGAAGTGAAAATAATTTATTTAGAACGTATTATATAGATGTACTAAACGATGATAATATTGATGAAGTAAAAGATTATATTAAAGAAAATAATAATAGTAAAGAGTTTATGGTAGAAAAACTTATAGATGAAGAAAAAATAAAAGAAGATAATTATTATACAGAGTTTATACTAACAATAATCTTTGTAATGGCAACAATTATGATATTTTTTGTAGTTAGTACATTAAATAAAATGATAGTAATGGAAAGAATGCCGGTAATTGGAACATTTAGATCTATTGGCGCATCTAAAAAAAAGATGAACTCACTATTAATTTTAGAAAATATAATATATGGACTTATTGGAGGCGTGCTTGGAGCAGTAGTTTCAGTTATAATCAATAATTTTGCTACAAGTTTATTAATAAATAGCAAAAATATAACTACTGATATGCCAATTAGTAATATAATAATAGGTATTTTATTTACTATTATACTAGAAATATTAATGTCAATAACTGCTGTTATAAAAGCAAATAAGTATTCTATTAAAGAAATAATGTTTGAATCCAAAAACTCAAAAGCTGGATTTAATAAAAAAGAATCAATTATAAGCATAATATTAATTGTTATATCTCTTGTGCTATACTTCTTTTTTGATGACACAAATTTAATATTTGAATTAGTATCACTTATAATGTTTTGGCTAGGGGTATCTTACTTTATTCCAAGCATGATGATAATACTTTCAAAGATAATTTGTGCATTAGCTAAAAAAATCAGTAGTGGCTCTTTACTTATGGCAGGTAAAAATTTAGGATATAATAAATTACTTGTATCATCTACAAGACTAGTAGTAATATCTGCATCTATTATGCTGGTTATATTAAATGTATCAATAACATTTAATAGTATGATTGATAATTTTGGTATTCAATATTCAGAATATAGTGGAATGATAAGAGATGTAACCAAAAATTATTATGAATATGATTTTTTGAAAAATATTGATAATATAAAGAGCACTAGATATGATTACATGTATTCAGGAGAAGTAACATATGATAACGGAAAGAGTTTAGATGCAGGACCAATGGTGCTTGGCATGAATAACTCTAATCCATCAGTAGATGAGTTAAATTACAAAATTGAAGATTTAAAAGATGATGAATGCTTATTTGATGAAATACTTTTAAAAAATAACAATTTAAAGGTAGGAGATACTGTAGAGTTTTACTTTAAAGAATATGATCAAAAATTAAAAGTTAAAATAGTAGGTACAGTTAATTCATATTATTATAGCACTCAAAGAGAAATTGTAGTTATAAATGAAAAAATGTTTAAAGAAAAAATAACTGAAGTTCCATTTACTATAGATTTTAGTGTATATGATGAAGAAAAAGTAAGAGATACTATAGAATTAATGGAAAGAGAGTTAAAAGACCCAGATATTACTATTTGGACTATAGATGATTTTTGTGACATACAAAGAAAAAATGTAAATTCATTTATGAGTTTATTCTACATAATAATTAGTCTTGCATTAATACTGTCATTTGTAGGTATAATTAATAATCAAATAATAAGCTTTATGGAAAGAGTAAAAGAAATAGCGGTACTTAACTCGGTATGTATGAGCATAAATCAGTTAAAAAAGATGTTAGTAATAGAAAATATAACATCTAATATAGTAGCGTGCACTTTTGGATTAATTGTCTCAGTAGTATCATTAAAACTAATGAATAAATTAATGTATGGAATTAAGATGTATGAAGATTTTGTATATAACTATAACATAGGATTTATAGTAATGACAATAGTGCTTATACTACTTCTACAGACAGTTATAGTACCAATTAGAAAAATGAAAAAGATAAATATAGTGGAAGCTATTAAATATGAGTAGGGGGAATTAAAATGGAGAGTATTAAAACAATTAATTTAGTAAAAGAATTTGGAGAAAAAGAAAATAAAGTAAGAGTTTTAGATAATATAAATATAGAAATTAAAGAGGGAGAATTTGTATCACTTATGGGGCAGTCAGGCTCTGGGAAATCTACTTTACTATACTTGGTTGGTGGACTTGACAGGCCTACCTCTGGAAGCATTTTACTTAATGGTAAAGATATAAATAAACTAAATGATAGTGAAATGTCAAAATTTAGAAGAAAAAATATAGGTTTTGTTTTTCAGTTCTATAACCTAGTTCAAAATCTAACAGTAGAAGAAAATATAATGCTTCCTGTTGTTATGAACGGTGAAAAAGAGAGTGCATATAAAGAAAGATTGGATTATATTTTAAAAACTATTGGACTTGAGGAGAAGAGAAAGAGTCTGCCTAAAGAACTATCTGGAGGTCAGCAGCAGAGAGTATCAATAGCTAGAGCTATAATATTAAATCCTTCAATTATTTTTGCAGACGAGCCAGTAGGAAATCTTGACTCAAAATCTGGAAAGGAAGTAATGGAATTATTTAAGAAAATTAATGAAGAGGAGCATATTACAATACTTCAAGTAACTCATTCAGAAGAGTTTGCAAAATATGGAAGCAAAATAATTAGACTAAAAGATGGAAAAATTGTTGAATAAATTAAGATTAGAATATATAATTATGTTGGGTGAAAGAGATATGATAGAAATAAAAAACGTTACAAAAAAATATGGGGACAATATTGCACTAAATAATGTTTCATTTAATGTAAATGATGGAGAAATATTTGCATTTATTGGCCATAACGGTGCAGGTAAAACAACGCTTATAAAATCAATTGTAGGTATTCATGACTTTGATGAGCGGAGAAATTTTAATAAATGGAAAATCTATAAAAACAAATCCAATGGAGTGTAAAAAAGAGATGGCTTTTGTACCTGACAATCCAGAATTATATGAAAACATGAAAGCAATTGACTTTATAAATTTTGTATGTGATATGTATGAAGTAGATAGAGAGGTTAGGCAGGAAAATATAAAAAAATATGCTAAACTTTTTGAAATAGAAAACAATTTAAATGATACAATTAATTCATTTTCACATGGTATGAAGCAAAAAGTAGCAATAATATCTGCACTTGCACATAATCCTAAAATACTTGTGATGGACGAGCCTTTTGTGGGGTTAGACCCAAAAGCTGTCTATGATGTAAAAGAAGTTATAAAAGAGATGATTATGGAAGGAAAAATAGTTTTCTTTTCAACTCATATACTAGATGTTGCAGAAAAATTATGCTCTAGAGTTGCTATTATAAAAAAAGGTAAGTTAATTAAAGTTGGAAGCATGGAAGAAATAAAGGGCGATAAATCACTAGAAAAAGTATTTTTAGAATTGGAGAAATAGTTATGAAAAAGTTATTTTCACTGATTAGAGCATGTATGACTGATAATATGAGTTTATTTAGGATAAAGAATAAAAGAAGTGATAAAACTTCAAAAATGATATTACCAATTTTTATTGTATTAATACTATTTGTTTCAATGTATGGTTATGCAGAAAATATGATAGAAATGTTAGAAAAAGTTAATTTAGAAATATTTTTACTTACCTTTTTTGTTTTAGTATTTTCTATATTAACTTTAGTTGAGGGAATATATAAGGCAGGAAGTTTGTTATTTAATAGTAAGGATGATAATTTACTTCTTTCACTTCCTATAAAAAAATCTACAGTGCTATTTATAAAAATGTTCAAATTTTATGTGTTTGAATTATTATACAATTTGATTTTTTTATTACCTGTGATGTTTGTGTATACAAGACATGTAAATGTAACAATAACATTTTATATAGCAACAAGTATTGCACTACTTTTATTACCTATAATTCCAATAATAATTTCATGTATTATTGGAGGAATAATTACATATTCGGTTGCTAAATTTAAATTTAAAAATGTTTTTCAAATTGTAATTACAATGTCAGTATTGCTAGCAGTATTTTACTTTTCATTTAATTTTGAAAAACAAATTGCAAATATTACAGAAAATGCTGAACATATAAATGAAATAATAACTAAAGTATATTACCCAGCAGGTGCATATATTAAGCTAGTAACAGATTTTAATGTACTTGATTTGATTATATATATTTTTGTACATATAGGCTTGTTTGCACTTACTATTTTTGCATTTAATAAAATATATTTTAAAATTAATTCAAGAGTTAAAAATATAAAAGTGAGTAGCAAAAATAGTAGTTATAAAGTGGTAGCAAAAGGTAAAATTACATCACTTGTAAAAAAAGAAGTAAATAGATTTGCTAGCTCACCTGTATTTGTAATAAATGCAGCATTTGGACTGCTACTTTTTTTAGTAGGCACTATTGTAGCATGTATAAAGGTTGATGACATTATACAAACAATTATATCTCGGAGGTCTAGGAATAACTGAAATGCAAATAAAATCGTACTTGCCAGCAGTGTTATTTGCCTTTATTTGTGTATCATCTTTAATGTCATCTATAACTAGTTCGATGGTATCACTAGAGGGAAAATCATTTAATATTTTAAAAAGTATGCCAGTAAAATCAAGCACAATAATTTTTTCTAAAATATTTGCAGCACTTCTTGTGATTGTGCCTGTTATATTACTTGGAGATGTTATCATTTTTGCACGATTTAACTTTAGCATATTGGATATTATAATGACTTTGTTTGCATCAGTTTTACTACCACTTGTATCTGAAACTATAGGGATAATAATAAATTTGAAATATCCTAAAATGGACGCAGAAAATGATGCGGAAGTAGTAAAGCAAAGCATTAGCTCTATGATTGCTGTATTTATTGGGATGATTTTAACTTTAGTAACACTATTTGGTGTATTTACATTAATAACTTTAGGATTTAAAAGTAGCATAATAGTTGCACTAGGAGTTTTAGTGTATCTTTTAATATATCTTATATTATTACTATATTTAAGAAAAAGCTCTGTGAAAGATTTTTATAATATTAATGTTTAGATAGCATTTTTTGGAGGGAATATATGGATATTAAACTATTTTTTAGTGCAATTCTTAAGTTTTTGACAGGATTAATTATTGTAGCATTATTATTATTCATACCTGCAAATTCATTTGAATATTGGAACGCATGGTTATTTATGGGACTGCTATTTGTACCAATGTTTATAGCAGGAATTATATTAATGATAAAAAATCCTGAATTACTAAAAAAAAGATTAAATGCAAAGGAGAAGGAAAATGAGCAAAGAAGAGTGGTGATATTTAGCGGATTAATGTTTATAGCAGGATTTATTGTAGCAGGACTAAATTTTAGGTATAGCTTTATAACTCTTCCAAATACTGTTGTAAATGTATCTTCCGTTATATTTCTGCTTGCATATATTTTGTACGCTGAAGTATTAAGAGAAAATTCATATTTATCACGCACTATTTACGTGCAAGATAACCAGACCGTTGTAGATAAAGGAATGTATGCAGTAGTAAGACATCCAATGTATGCAACAACCATACTGCTATTTTTGACGATACCTTTGATACTTGGCTCTATAATTTCTTTTGTAATTTTTCTTGCTTATCCTATAATCATTTCAAAAAGGATAAAGAACGAAGAAGAGGTATTAGAAAGAGATTTAGATGGATATGCTGAATATAAAAAGAAAGTAAGATACAAGGTTATCCCATTTATTTGGTAATAAGTTATATAGAAAAGAGGAATGTGAATGAATGAATATATTAATTTAAGTCTAGAAAACATTGAAAGTGAGCATATATGCTGCGCTCTTGGCGATAAAAAACATCAAGATGGTGTAAACAAAAAGAAAGAGTGGATAAAAAATAAATTAAAAGATGGACATGTCTTTAGGAAACTGGAAGGTAGAGGGAAGATGTTCATTGAATACGAGCCAGTAGAGACAGCTTGGACTCCTATAGATGGTAAAAACTATGAATATATTTATTGCTTGTGGGTGGCTGGAAGTTTTAAAGGAAAAGGAATAGGAAAAGAATTATTAGAATATGCAATAAATGATTCAAAGGAGAAAGGAAAAAGTGGTATTTGTACTATTGTCTCAAAAAAGAAGAAACCATTTTTGGGAGAAAAAAATTTTTTTCAGCACTTTGGATTTGAGGTTATAGATAACATAGAAGATTATGAACTATTAGCTTTAAAGTTTAATGATGATGAAACTCCTAAATTTAGAGAAAATGCAAGAAAAATGCAAATTGATAGTAAAGAATTTACAATATATTACAGCACAGAGTGCCCTTATGTAGAATATGAAGTAAAAGAATTATCTGAATTTGCTAAAAATAATAATATAACAGTTAATTTAATTAAAATTGATTCTTTAGAAAAGGCAAAAAATGCACCATGTATTTTCAATAATTGGGCTAATTTTTATAATGGAAAATTTATATCAAATACTATATTAAATGCAAATGCATTAGAAAAATTAATTAAATGATGTTATATATTTATTAAGTGTATAAAGGAGCATGCTAAAAATGGAGATACATTTAGATTCTGATATTTTTGATATTGTTGATTGTAATAAGAAAACAGTAGAAGCAAGATTAAATGATGAAAAAAGAAGAAAGTTAAAAAAGGGTGATAAGATTGTTTTCTTAAGAAGACCGGATGACATAGATAAAATAGAAGCTATAATCGAAGATTTAGAATATTACAATGATTTTGAAGAAATGGTTAAACATTATAGTATTAATGAGCTTTATTTACCAAATTATACTAAAGAAGATTTTTTGAAATTACTTGAAAGATTTTATACAAAGCTTGATGAGGAAAAGTATGGAGTGGTTGCAATAAAGTTTAGAAAGATATAATGATATAACATGAATTGAAAATCGAATAAAATTGTAAGAGTTAGTAGAAAATAATGATATAGTAATTTCACTTTTACTAATTTTATGGTACAATAATTATACCACGAGAAAAGTAGCATTTGTAATAAAAGCAAAAGGTATGTAGAGTAACGACTACATATCTTTTTTTTCAAGTTTTCAATACAATTTTATATATATTATAGCAATAATTAAATACTAAAGATTTTTGTGTCATAGTTTGTAAAAAAAAGTCAATTAATTTCTAAAAAAACATTTACAAAATATAATTCTTAATGTATAATGTATTTAAATTTAGTGCATGCATGGTTTTTGGCTATAAGTATTAAACACTCTATGATAGCATAGATTGTTAATAAATAACATATAAAGGAGGAAAAAATTATGGGATTTATTAAAGCATTTGCAGGAGCTCTAGGTGGAACTTTTGCAGACCAGTGGAAAGATTTTATTGTTCCAAGAAGTGATGTGCCTGCAACAGCAGCAGTATTTGGAGCAGAAAAGAAAGGAACAGATGCCTCAAGAGGTTCTAACACAAAAGGTTCAGAAAACGTTATAACTAATGGTAGTAAAATAGTTGTACCAGAAGGTACAGCATTAATTACAATGCAAGATGGTGCAGTAACAGGATGCATAACAGAACCAGGTGGATTTATATTTAGTTCAGATGACCAAAATTCACAATCATTCTTTTCTGGAAATGGAATAATATCATCAACTATAAAATCGTCTTGGGAAAGATTTAAATTTGGTGGTGTGCCAGGAAGCGAGCAAACAGTTTTCTATGTAAATCTAAAAGAAATACCAGGAAACAGATTTGGAACACAATCAGAGATATACTGGGACGATGCATATATGAATGCACAGGTTGGAGCTATAACTAGAGGAACATATACAATGAAAATATTAGATCCAATACTATTTATAAAGAACTTTGTACCAATGGAATACTTAAGACCAGATTCTGATGTATTTGATTTTGCAGATATGGACAATGTAGCTGGAGAGCAACTATTTAATGAAGTAGTGGGAAGCCTATCAGCAGCATTTTCACTATATACAAATGACCCAAGTAAAGGCAATAGAATTACAAAAATACAAGGAGACCAAATTGGATTTGCACAAAGCTTATCTGCAGCAGTAGAAGAAGCTTATCAGTGGAAGTCATCTAGAGGTCTAGAGATAGTTAAAGTTGCAATAACTGCAATTGAATATGACGAAGACTCTAAGAAATTACTTAGTGATGTTAAAAAAGCAGATGCTTTATCTGGCGGACGTGGAAATTCATTTATGCAACAAGCTGTTGCGCGTGGATTCCAAGCAGCAGGTGAAAACGGCTCTGGAGCTCAAGGTATGGCTTTCATGGGTATGGGAGTAAATGCTGTATCAGGCGTAATGGGAGGCATGCAGCAACCAGTGCAGCAACAATCAGCAGAACCTGCAAAAGACCCTTATGAAGAAATTGGAAAATTTAAGAAATTACTAGATGATGGTATTATAACTCAAGAAGAATTTGACAAGAAGAAAAAAGAATTATTAGGATTATAATATATGAATGCTTTCGCAGTTTACCAAATTAATGATACATGCGAAAGCATTTTTGGTAATAATTATTAGGAGATTGAAACAATGGAAGAAAATGGAAAAAATATTGTAAAAACAGATGAGGGCGCAAAAGATGGACAAACAAAATGTCCAAAATGTGGAGCAACTGATATATCTTTAAATGTAAAGACAGGAAAGCTTAGATGTAACTTTTGTAGGCATGAATTTGAGGTACAAAAATTTGATGAAATTTTAGATAATGATATAGAAAATCTAAAAGGTGAGGTTATAGGCTCTGGAGCATCTAACATTGAAGCGGATTCTAAAGATATGATTACTTTAAAATGCACAAGTTGTGGAGCAGAGGTAGTTATTGATACAGCATCTACTACAGTAGCAAGATGTCACTGGTGTAGAAATACTCTTTCTATAAATCAGCAAATTCCAAATGGAGCAGTACCAGATACTGTACTTCCATTTAAAATATCAAAGCAAGATGCAAAGATAGCAATAGAAAACTTTGTTGGAAAGAGAAAATTTTTTGCACATCCACAATTCAAAAAAGAATTTTCTACTGATAATGTTATGGGAGTATATCTTCCATATATGATAGTAGATGCTAATGCACATGCAAGACTTGTTGGTCAAGGTGAGCACGAAATAAGGCGCTATACAGTAAAGCATGGAGATAGTTCAACAACATATTATGATGCAGAGCTTTATGATGTTGAAAGAGAATTTGATATTGCAATAGATGATTTGACTGTAGAATCAAGCAAGGATAAACTGTCAAATGACAAGAATAAAACAAATAATATTATAAACTCTATTATGCCATTTGATACAGAAAATTGTGTAAAATGGGATTCAAACTATATTAAAGGGTATACATCTGAAAAGAGAGATATAAATATAGAAGAATTGAAACCTATAGTAAATGAGCAGTGCAAGGATGTAGCAAGACATTCAGCAAATTCAACACTCGAGTATTATGACCGTGGAGTAAAATGGGGTGCAGAAAGCCTAGATATAAAAGGACAGAAGTGGGTATCTGCTTATCTTCCAGTTTGGCTATATAGCTATTTAGAGAAGAAAGGAAATACTAACCTTTTACACTACGTAGCAGTAAATGCAAGAACTAAAGAAACAATGGGTAGTGTGCCAATTCATAAGCCAAAGCTTTTGTTTATTTCTTTTTAGTAGAACTTGCTGGACTACTTGCAACTCTTCTTACGCTATTTATGGTATTTGATGATGAGGATTCTTCATGGTGGCCATGGTTATTTTTACTAAGTGGAATAATATTCTATTTTGTAAAATACAACAAATATAGAAATACAGGTGCAAGACATAAACATGAAAGTGAAACTAAAGCTGAAATGAAGAATGTAAGAAAAGTAGATAACTTTGTAAAGAAAAAGACAAGACTTACAAACTCGGTTATGGAAGGTGCAAATAACACGAAAGTGTCAGGAGTTCAAATTAAAAAAGGCATTGTAAATGACATGGTAAATCAAATTCAAAAATTAGATAAATAATATAAAAAACATAACTGGTAAAATAGTCAGTTATGTTTTTTACTTTTATGTAAATTTTTTTTGGTTATTTTATTTTTTTTTTTTTAGATTTTTTTTGGAATGGTTTTTTGGAAAAAATTTCAAATAGAAATATAAAAACTGATGTTTACTTTTCGCTTTCAAAGTGATATAATAAATATATATTTTGGAGATGATTTGATGAGTGTATATTTATGTATCGATTTAAAAACCTTCTATGCATCTGTTGAATGTGTGGAAAGAAATCTTGATCCATTTAATACAAACTTAGTTGTAGCAGACAGTGAAAGAGGGAAAGGAACAATTTGTCTTGCAGTATCACCTAAAATGAAAATGCTAGGAGTAAAAAATAGGTGCAGACTGTATGAAATACCAAGTGGTATAAACTATATTATTGCAAGACCTAGAATGAGTAAATATATAGAGTATTCTGCTAGTATTTATTCTATATATTTGAAATATGTAGCAAAAGAAGACATACATGTATATTCAATAGATGAAGCTTTTTTAGATATTACTCATTATCTAAAAATGTACAATATGAAGGCCTTACAGCTAGCAAAAACAATAATGAAAGATATATATGAAACATTTGGAATTACAGCAACTTGTGGGATTGGTACAAATCTATATCTAGCAAAAGTTGCACTTGATATAATGTCAAAACACAGCGCAAGTAATATTGGATGGCTAGATGAAAAAAGGTATCAAAAACTGCTTTGGCACCACATACCACTTACAGATTTTTGGCAAGTAGGTACGGGAATAGAAAAAAGATTAAATAAACATGGTTTATACGATATGTACGATGTAGCTATGTCAAATCCAAAAGTGCTTTACAGTGAATTTGGAATAAATGCTGAAATTTTAATAGACCATGCATTTGGAAGGGAAAGCTGCACAATTGAAGATATAAAAAAATATAGTGCAAAATCAAGATGTATTTCTACCAGTCAAGTGCTGTTTGAAGACTACTGTTTTGAAAAAGCAAGACTTGTACTAAAAGAAATGGTAGAAGTTAAAAGTTTAGAGCTTGTAGAAAAAGATTTAGTAACAGATAAAGTTCACATATATATTGGTTATTCAAAAGATGCTATAAAGCCGGCAAAAGGAAGTATTAATGTTGGAAGAAAGACAAATCTTTTTTCAGAGCTAGTATATGCCTTTTTAATACTTTTTGATAAATTAGTAGATAGAAATGTTGCAATAAGAAGAATAGGTATAGCTTTTTTGAATGTTACTAAAAGTGATTTTCAGCAGATGAATTTATTTGTAGATATATCAAAAGCAGAAAAAGAGCAGAAGTTAGAAAAAGCTATAAATGAAATAAAAGGAAAAATTGGAAAAAACTCAGTAATTAGAGGTATGAATTTAGAAAAAGGAGCAACAACTACTAAAAGAAATGATATGATAGGAGGACACAGTGCTAAGTAGAGAGCAAAGAGCTAAAATCTTTTTGCCATTTGATGCTTTAAATGGCTTTAGAGAAGCTTTAATAGAAAAAGAAATAGAAAGCGAAGAAAAGAAGGATTTTTTTGATGAAGCTTGCAATGTCTTGCAAGTTGAATTTAATAAAATTGAAATTGGAAGTAGTATTTATGTTATGTATTATAGTAAAAAGAGGTATGTAAGCATTAAGGGAATTGTTACTGGTATAGATTATATAAAGAAAAAAATAAGAATAAATGATGAAGTAAATATTAATATATGTGATATTTGTAAAATAGAAGTAAATTGTTGATAAATGTAAAAATTTATGATATTATAGTAAAAAATGTGGGGGGAGATAACTTTGGAAAGTAAACTAGAATTAATTAGAAAATCAGTTGGCGCAGCACTTTTAATATCACTTGGAAATTTTGCGCTTTTAAAACTTGGAAATCCTATAGGACCTGTAATTTTTGCTTTAGGACTTTTAGGAGTCTGTTATATGGGACAAAACCTATTTACAGGAAAATGTGGATTTTTATTTCAAGATAAAATAAAGGTAGCAGATTTGTTAATAATTTTAATAGTAAACTTAATAAGTGGATATTTAATTGGAATGGTATATAGCACTTTAGATGTAGATGTAGTAAATAGTGCAATATCTAAAGTAAGCACATGGGAGTTTTCGGTAGCGTTTTTTATAAAATCAATGCTATGTGGTGTAATAATGTATATTGCTGTGTATATGTATAAAAAGGGAACACCGCTTGGAATAATATTTGGTGTACCACTATTTATATTTTGCTCGTTTCAGCACTGCATAGCAAATATTGTAACTTTAGGTGTAGCAAGAACTTTTGACGCGTCTATTATATTATGCGTAATTGGAAATTTTGTAGGTTCACTTTTTATGTGGTATATATCAAAAGATAGTATAAAAAAATTAGAAAGCAGCAAGGAAATAAAATAATAATTAAATAAGGAAGTTGATTAAAAAATAAATTAGTAGTAATATAAACTATGTAGGAGGGAAAGATATGTTAAGTGTTATAAAAAAGGAATTAAATATTTCTATAATAACTTCAATAATTTACGTAGTTCTAGGTATAGCTATAATCGTTAATCCTGAAACAATGCTTAGTATTGCAGGAATTACAATTGCAATTTTATCTATTATTTATGGCATCATTAGCATAATAATAAATGTTAGAGATATAAAGTCAGAAAGTAGTTTGGTGTTTGGAATAATATCTATAGTAATAGGTATTGTATTTTTAGTATATCCAGATAGCTTGAGCTTTTTAATCTCTATTGGACTCGGTATTTGGTTTATAGCAAGTAGCACTACAAGAATAAAGTTTGCAATACTTTTAAAAGCAGTACCTACAATGAATTGGGCGCTCGTTTTAATTGGAGCAATCATAACTTTAGGTATAGGGGTGTCCTTTATTTTTGCACCACTTGCATCAGCAGTGGCACTTACTACTATAACAGGCGTGCTTATGCTGGTTTATTCAGTTATTGATTTAATGGAGATTATAGTTATAAAAATGCATATAAAAGATGCAGAAGGAGTAATAAAATAGTCAAATAATAAAATAACGCACTTTTTATTATACGGTGCGTTATTTTTTTTCTATACCATATAGACATTTATCATAAAGAAATGATATTAAATCTTGTAATTTTTCTTCATTTTCATAATAATCTATAATTCTTTTCCCAAATTCAACTTTATCCTCTACATCTACTGCAAGTACTCCTCTACCTAGTTTTATTAATTCATGATTTGCAATTAACATAGAGGTACGTTTATTACCATCGTTAAATAACTGAAGCTTCATAAGTTTGCACATAAAAGTAAGTATTTTCTTTGTTTCGTTTGGTATAGTTTTTAAGTCTTCAATTATTTTTTCATAATCTTCATACGAAGGTATTTTAGGAATCCAATTCGTTCCTCCGATCTTTACTTCATATACTCTAAGTTTACCAGGCGAGTCTATAATACTATTTCCTACAAGAGCATTTATACTTGATATATAATTAAAAGATACATCAGAATCTATTGTAGAAAAAATAAACTGCCAAGCATGTTTTAAATTATTAATTGTAATAATTTCGTCTACCCTTAAATGTGAAATATTTGCACCATCATATAGCTGCTGGGTTTCAGAAAATGTTACTAAAATTCCTTCAATATTTGCACTTTTCCAAATCGAATCAACTATATTTCTTTTCGCAAGAAATATATTTTCTTCTTTTGTTAAATTGAATTTATCTTTCATTTATTGCACCTCTAGGCAATATTATAATATATTTTTATCTCTTTTTCAATTTAAAATTGGTGTTAGATATAGATTTTAAAGATAAAATCTTTGTAAAAATTGAAAACACAAAAATAATCTTAAATATAATTAGAAAATAGCAATAAATTTACATTATGGTTATATAAAAATAATAAGGAAAAATGAATGATAAGTGATGAAGAATTACAAAGCATTATAAATAATTAATTTTTTTATCAAATAAATTATTGAATTTTTTGTAATATTACAATAATATTAAATTTGTTAAATTGTATGTGCTATTTCTCTTTCTTATATCTTTACAATTACTATCTTTTATGATATTATTTTTAATGTTTACGTGGAGAGGAAAACAAAAATTATGGAAATTATAAGTGGTAAGTATTCTGGCTTCTGCGGCGGAGTAATGAGGGCAGTAAGGCTTGCAAATAACGAGTTAAAAAATGGTAAAGAAAAGGTTTTTTGTTTAGGAAAAATTGTTCACAATGAAAAAGTTGTATGCACTCTTGAAAATAAAGGAATGATAACTGTAGATAGCATAGATAAGCTTTCTAATAACTCTAAAGTAATATTTAGGGCACATGGAGAGCTAAAAAATGTATATGATGAAGCATTGAAAAAAGGATTAAAAATAATAGACCTTATATGTCCAAAAGTTAAGAAGATAAAAGAAAAAATATTACTTGAAAAAGAAAATTCAATAATCGTTATAATAGGCAAGAAAAATCATCCTGAAACTATGGCAAATTTAAGCTATTGCTTTGAAAATGGTGCTATAGCTGAAAATAGTGAGGATATTTTAAATATATATGAAAATTTCAAAAATAGTCAAAGAAGAAGAGTGTATGTACTTTCACAAACAACATTTTCTTCTTCAAAATTTGACAGCCTCACAGTAGAGATAAAGAAGAAATTTAAAGATTTTGAGATTATAATAGATAAGACTATTTGTGATGTAACAAGAAATAGGCAAAGAGAAACTTTAGAAATATCCAAAAATGCAAATAAGATGATTATAATAGGTGGAAAAGACAGCTCAAATACAAAGGAATTATTTAATATTGCAAAAGAAAATTGTAAAGATACATATTTAATTCAAGATTTAGGAGAGCTTGAAAATGTGCATTTTGATAGAAATGATAAAGTTGGTATTATGCTAGGAGCATCAACACCAAACGAGGATTTTTATGAGGTAAAAGAGTATATAGAAAGTAGTATAAAATGATATATATTGGTATAGACAAGTATAAAATAAGGGGGAAGATATGAAAAAGTTTAATGCATTTTTTGTACTATTTAATGTTCCTTTTATGCTTTATTTACTTAGCGTTATAATACTTGTTATGGTAATAAAGCCGTATGTTATAATACCACATTTCCTAATATTTTCTTCGTTATTACTTGTAGTAGGAATTTTGTTATCACTAAATAAAAGAAAAGCAGATATAGTAGGTTTTGTGCCTATTTTTATCTCCATTATTTTAGGATATGTGATAGGAAAAGAAGAGTATTTAAAATGGTCATCGCTATACTTAACAGCTGGCATAGGAATGTATTATTTAATGATATATGTTATTAAAATGATATATTTAAAATTAAAGAAGTAGATATGTAAAAAAATGAAGAAGTAAAAGAATAAATGATAAGTATAATAAAAAATAATATAGAGAATAATAAATAAAGAAATAAGTGGAGGTATTTATGATAAAAATAGCGTTTTTTGATACAAAAGAATATGACAGAGAAATGTTTGATGAGTATAATAAAAAGTATAATTATGAAATAACATATTATAAAACAAAATTAAATGAGGAAACTGCACCTCTTGCAAGTGGCTATGATGTAGTGTGCATTTTCGTAAATGATAATGCAAATGAGGCCGTACTTAAAAAGTTAAAGAAAATGGGAGTAAAACTTCTTGCGCTTAGATGTGCAGGTTTTAACAATGTAGAAATAGCTAAATGCCCAAAAGGATTAACTGTGGCAAGAGTTCCTGCATATTCACCATATGCAGTAGCAGAACATACGGCAGGACTTCTTCTTGCACTAAATAGAAAGGTGTATAAGTCATATCAAAGAACTAAAAAGTATAACTTTTCTTTAGATGGCCTTTTAGGATTTGATATAAATGGAAAAACAGTAGGAGTAATTGGAACAGGAAAAATAGGTAAGATATTTATAAAAATAATGAGGGGATTTGGTGCAAACGTAATTGCTTATGATGTATATAAAGATATTGATGCAGCTAAAGAGCTAGGCTACAAATATGTAGATTTAAATAAGCTATATAAAGAGTCAGATATTATTTCACTTCACTGCCCACTTACCGATGAAAATCATAATTTAATAAATGAGGAAAGTATAAGTAAAATGAAAAAAGGTGTTATTATATTAAATACAAGTCGTGGTAAACTTATAAACTCTAAAGACTTGGTTAAATGTTTAGAAGAAGGTAGAATTGGCGGAGTAGGTCTAGACGTATTTGAAGATGAAGAAGAATACTTTTTAAATGATATGTCTAATTCATATATTCGTGATGTAGAACTTTCTCTTCTTCTTTCAATGCCAAATGTTGTAATAACTGCACATCAAGCATTTTTCACTAAAGAAGCACTAGAAAAAATTGTTTCTACTACTTATGAGAATATTGATAATTTTTTCACAAACGGAAAATGCGAAAATGAAGTTAAATAATAAAGGAGAAAGTTATGATAAGAGTGCTATTTGTTTGTCTTGGAAATGTATGTAGGTCTCCGATGGCAGAGTTTGTTTTTAAAGATTTGATAGAAAAAGAAGGCATGGAGAGTATGTTTGTAGTTGACTCTGCTGCAACTAGTAGTTATAACGAGCAGGTTAAAGAGGAAACGGATTACAGGGTTTTAGAGCTACTAAAAAGAGAAAAAATCAAAACATATAAACATGTATCTAGACAAATAAGAAAAGAAGATTATGATAGGTTTGATTATATTTTAGGTATGGAAGATAGAAATGTTCTAGATATTTTAAAAATAGTTGGGGAAGATAAGGAAGGAAAAGTAAAAAGACTTCTTGACTATACCACAGTTCCAAATAATATAGCAGACCCTTGGTACACTGGAGATTTTGATAAAGCATATTATGATATACTGTATGGATGCACAGAGCTACTTAAATACCTAAAAGAAAATGGAAAAATATAGGGGGAAAAAATGACGGAAAAAGAGAAGATGTTAAGAGGAGAGTTATATAATTCTTCAGATGAAGTGTTAACGCACGAGCTTTCAAAGGCAAAAAGGCTATGTAATGAATATAACAAGATAAATTCTGAAGATATAGAAAAAGGAGAAGAGATAATAAGAAAGCTATTTGGAAAAGTAGGTAGTAATTTTATGATTATGCCAAACTTTTACTGTGATTATGGTTATAACATCGAAATAGGTGATAATTTTTATTCTAATCATAACTTAGTAATACTAGATGCAAATAAAGTTAAAATTGGAAATAACGTGCAAATTGGTCCAAACTGTGGTATATACACATCAGGTCACCCTTTAGATAAAGAATTAAGAAAAAGTGTAGAATTTGCAAAGGATATAACTATAGGGAATGATGTATGGATAGGTGGTAATGTGTGCGTACTTCCAGGAGTTACAATTGGTGAAGGAGCAGTTATTGGTGCTGGTAGCATAGTTACGAAAGACATTCCAGCAGGTTCTTTAGCAGTAGGTAACCCTTGCAAAGTAATAAAAAAAATATATAATAAAGAGAAGTAGAGAGAAAATCTATACTTCTTTTTCTTTAGGTATTGAAAAAAATATTGTATATTGTATAATTATTATGTAATTTGTAAAAAGGGAGGAAAATTTATGAAAAAAACAGGAAAATCAGATGTTATAGTACTTATAATTTTAGCAATTTTAATACTTGCAGCACTTTGCTATTTAATTTATTTGAATATGGGAAGTAAAGAAAGTAGTAACTTAAATCAAGGTACAAGTGGAAGTGAGGCTATAAATAATTCACAAAATACTACTACAAATCAAAATTTAAATACAAATAATAATGTTAAAGAAAATTCTAGTAATGTAAAAGAAGAAGAAAAAAAAGAGCTTGATGGAAGTTCAAATATAGTAAGTGAAATGATAGAATTTGTAAAGCAACCTGATTATGTTGATACGTCATATATTACGGATGGCAGAGAAGTTCCATTTTTCAATTATTACTTTTTAGACTTAAAAAATACTATTACTAAAGATTCTTTTAATAATGAAATGAAGCAAAATACTGTTTATTGGTATGTTAGAAGAAATAATATAAAAACAGGTAAGGATTACATTGGTGGAGGTTATGATACTATAAAAGGAAATGATAGCATGGTGCAAATTATGTCAAAATCAGATATGGACAAATATATGAAAGTAATATTTGGAAATACTGCATATACACCATCAAACTTTAAGTTTTGCAATCATGATGTAGTCTATGATGAAGATACAGAAGCATATTATATTGAGGTATTATATTTAGGAATTGGTGGAGGAGCTACAAAACCTCATGCTGTTATAAAATATGATAAGGGATATGAATATAGTGATAGATATGAACTATATATAAAATCAATATATGTAGATTATGATGGCGAAGGTCCATATGATATAGTATACTATGTAAAAGATGGAAGTAAAAAGGTATATAAATCTGCAGCATATCCAGCTACCGAAGATTGGGAAGCAAATAATGTGATAGAAAATGAAATTGATAATGCATACACTTTTAAAATAACATTTGCAAAAGATGGAAATTCATACTATTTTGTAAAAAGTGAAGTAGTAAAATAAAAGAAGAGGAGGGCAAAAAGTCCTCCTTAAATTTTATTTTTCTTGATCTTTATTTTTATCTTGCCAAAACTAAAAGTTTATCAATTATGTTCTTTGATTTAGTTTCTCTAACATATTTAAGTATTTTTTCAAAATCTAAGTTATATTCTTTTATGACATTATACAAAATTTCATTTGCATTTTGTGCTTCAATATTAATTTTTACTCTATTTTCTAAAATATCAATAAATTGAAGATATTTATAATTTTCATTATTTATTTGGATTTTGGGTTTAGAGATATATGTTCTTAACTTCATATCATACTGTTTATGATATTTACACTCATTAGTTGCAATATCTGTTACATTAGGTACTTGAGTAGAAAGAACTAATATATTAAATAATTTAGCAACAGTTATGTAGCCTTTTATATTTCCTTGCTTATCTTTTAAATATTTTAATTGTCTTAATTTTATTAAACTTAGTTTTGATTCACCAAATATACCAACAAATGGCTTATAATACCCACCTTTATATTCTGCTCTAATAATGCCTTCTTTCTTCAATCTATATATCATAGCATTAATATTTTTTGCTACATTTTATTTTTCTTCATTATCACATTTTGCAGTTACATATGATTTTATATCTTCGAAAAAATAGGTTCATCTTCCTCATATGTATCAATACATTCTAAAACTATTTTACAAATATTCATGAAAAATACCTCCTATGTTATTAAAAAGTAAAATATTATGATTATTATTTACTATACAATAACATTATATACTATTTTCTTAATTTGTTAGTATTATAAGAGTATATAAAAAAATAAAAGATAAAAATACTTGAACATTTATGATATTTTTTGTATAATCTGTTTGGTGGAAAGTGTGGAAAAAAGTGTAGATATAATTGTTATTAAAGATGAGAAAATAGAGATTAAAGTAAGAAATATAAAAGGTTCAAAGTCTATAAAAATATACATAGAGGGTGGAGTTATATGTATAAATAAGCCAAGATATGTTTCTAAAAAAGAGGCTCTTAAGATGCTATATGAAAACAAAGAGAAAATATATGAGATGTATAAAGCTGAAAGAAGCACTTCTATATCAAGATTAATTACTGAAGACATAGAATTTTTATATAATGGAAAACTAATGACAATGCACTTAGTAGAAAAAAATTGTAATAAAGCAAAAATAGAACTGATAGATAATAAGCTAGTAGTAGAGGTGCCAAATACATTAGAAGACAAAGAGAAGATAGAAATAATAACTAAAAAATTAAAAATATTCTTCAAAGAAAAACTAAATGAAATTTTAAAAGAAAAAGTTGACTATTATGCTAAGATTATGAATTTAGAATATACTTCTTATTCTATAAAATCAATGAAGACTAGATTGGGTAGTTGTAATACCAAGACTAAAAAACTAAATTTCAATGTAAATCTAATATTTATGACAGAAGAAGTCAGAGATTCAATAATTATTCATGAACTTTCTCATATTTTACACGCAAATCACAGTCATGACTTTTATAATCTAGTATATAAGTTCTGCTCAAATTATGATGCATGTAGAAAATGGATAAAGAAAAATCATAAATATTTAGGATTGTTATAGGAAAAAAATCCCCTTAAGCAGATGCTTAAGGGGTATTTAGAATTAAAAACAGTTTTCTTTATTTTGCCTTCTTAAATATTACTAATTTGCTAAAAGCATAATTTATTATAAGTATGATAAATTGAACTAAAACGGCCATAAACAAATAGTTAAATTTTAGGAAAACAGTAGTAATCCACATAAATCCAAGTTCAAGAAAATATGATGCAAATCTTGCACCGAAGAAAGCATAGAGCTCTCTACAAAGCGTTGCAGCAGATGTTGTTTCAGTCATGAACACATACCGTTTATTAACGTAGAAAGCAAAGCAGACTGTAATAAACCATGAAATCGTGGTATTAATCATGTTTGGTGCAGTACTTTGCATAGAATAATTCATAAGCGTAAAGCAAAATGCACCAATTACTTTGGTTAAATAAGAAACAAGGGTTGTCCATGCACCATAATAACAGTATTTAAGGATACTTTCGTACTTCTTATAAACATTCTTTACAGTTTTAGGCATGGGTGATAATATAATTTGCAAAAATTTTTCAAGCATATTTGTAACCTCCAAAATGTTTTTTTTTGCGAAAAAAATAGATGTATAAAAGATTGCACCTTAGTAAATAGTAAGGTGCAGAGTATTTTGCTTACATTACAAGTATTTTTTCCTTTATTTTAATAGCAAGCTCTAAGACCTTTATAACATCTCCTTTGCTACTTACAATAGCCTTTTTATCCTTAAAGTACTTCCATTTCTTGCCATCTATTTCTGGAATTTTCAGTTTCAGTGGCTCGCTGCAGTAGATGATAGGTATGCTAGTATTAAGTTTTCTTTTAACTTCAATGTCAACTGTTTCTTCATTTAACATTGATATTTTTCTTGCTACATCAAATAACGTCATAGTAGTCCTCCTCAAAAAATCATTAGATCTGTTTTATACCACTATTATAATTAAATAGTATAGTAGTATTTTTATTACAAGTATTATTATAGCATAAGTTTACATAATAGTCAAGTATAACAATGTATAAAAATTGTTATAAACATATTGCATTTATAATTATAACGTAGTATAATTAGTATGAAAAGTATAACTAATTATACAAAAAGGAGGAATAGATTTGGAAAAAGATAAGTTTGTAGGAGTATGCAAAGTAGGGGAAAAAGGTCAAATAGTAATACCTAAAGAGGCAAGAGAAATGTTTGGTATAATTCCTGGAGATTCAGTTGTAGTTTTAGCAGACAAGAAGCAAGGTATAGCGATTATAAAATCAGACTTTATTGAAGAGATGTCAAGCAAAATATTTAAAGGAGGCAAGTAATATGCTTGCTATTGAAACAAATAATTTAACGAAAAAATACAAAGATATGACAGCAGTAAACGGTATTAATTTAGAAATAAAGGAAGGAGAACTTTTTGCACTTTTAGGTACTAATGGTGCAGGAAAAACAACAACTATAAAGATGCTATCTACACTTATATATCCAAGTAGTGGAGTAGCTAAAATACTTGGCAATGACATAATAGAGGATAGACAAAAAATAAAAGAAATTTTAAATGTATCACCACAAGAAACGGCAATTGCTCCCAATTTATCAGTTAAAGAAAACTTAGAATTTATGGCTGGCGTATATGAAGTGAAAAATAAAGAAGAAAAGATAAATGAACTAGTTGAGATGTTTAAACTAAATGAAGTGTTAAGTAAAAAAGCAAAGAGTTTGTCAGGGGGATGGCAAAGGAAACTGTCTATTGCCATTTCACTTATAAATGACCCAAAAATTTTGTTTTTAGATGAACCAACTTTAGGACTTGATGTAATAGCAAGAAAAGAACTTTGGAAAGTAGTAGAAAAATTAAAAGGGAAAATTACGATTATTCTTACTACTCATTATATGGAAGAGGCTGAAAGTTTATCTGATAGGGTAGGTATAATGAGTAAAGGGAATATTATGGAAGTTGGAACTACGGATGAGTTAATAAAAAAATCAGGTGCTAAAAACTTCGAAGATGCATTTGTAAAAATTGCAACAGGAGGTGAAGTGGAATGAGAACTATTAACTTTGCCAAAAGAAATTTTAAAGAAATAATAAGAGACCCATTAAGTATAGTATTTGCAATAGCTCTTCCACTTTTTTTGCTATTCATATTTCAGCAAATAAAGATTCCAAATGAAGCATATAATATAGAAAACTTTACTCCAGGGATAGTAGTGTTTAGTTTTTCATTTATAACTTTATTCACTGCTATGCTTGTTGCAAAAGATAGAACATCTTCATTACTAATAAGGCTTTCAGTAAGTCCTATGAAAGCAGTAGAATACATCTTAGGGTATATAATTTCAATTATTCCAATTATATTACTTCAAAATGTACTATTCTACATTTTAGCAATTATTTTAGGACTAAAATTTACTATATCAGTAGTATTTGCGATTTTTGTATCAATACTCGTTTCAATAATATTTATTGCTTTAGGTATTCTTATAGGTAGTATATTTTCAGAAAAAGCATCATCTGGTATATCTAGTATAGTAGTTCAGTTTGTTTGCTTTACAAGCGGTATGTATTTTTCTGCAGATATGTTAGGTGAGACGTTTGCAAAGGTTTGTAAGTATCTTCCTTTTGAACCAGCAGTTAATATTATTAAGGCGGTAATGAATAATAATTATGAATTTGTAACGCTTGAAAATGTTATAGTATTTATAATTTATACAATAATTTCACTAGTTTTATCAAGTATAATGTTTAAAAAGAAAATGACAAGTGATAATAAATAAAAAAATCAGGCATAGGAAACTAAATGTTTCTTATGTCTGTTTTTAGTTATAATGCCAAAAAAGAATGATACTTTAGATAATAAAAAGTCATACTACTTTTTTAAGTCCCTACTATGGCAAGGGTATTCCTACTTTTGATAAATGATATTTATTTATCATTTATATTGTAATAATTCACATAATTTAGAAAAAATTATGGAGACATGGTAAAGCCAAAAAAATAATGAAAAGATAAATAAAAATAATGATAAAAATAGTTAATATCTCATTTCTTATTTACTTTTTAACAAAAAAATAGTATAATCTATATGTTAAATATTAAGGTGGTGCTAGTATTTTGCAAAAATTAAGCGTAAGTGACGAAGAACAAATGTCACGTAAAGAATATTTAAAAAATAAAAGAAAACAAGAAAGACAAATGAACTCAGCATTTGGAAGACTGACAAAAAAGAAAGTAATAGTTGCAATGCTTATAATCGTATTACTTGCATACGTAGCAATTCAGTTTTATATTTACTACAAGCAGACAAATTACACATATTTATCTGCTGAAGAAGTTGACAGTCAAAAAGTATATGATATATACTACATGTCAGAAGGGTATACGTATAATCCTAGTTCATCTTTAAATTATATAAAATCAAACAGCTTTGATTTGACTAGAATTTATACAGATTTAGGATTTGAACAAATAAAAGTACTTGGTGATAAACTTCTTGGAATAAAAGACAAAAAACTATATTATTTACATTTAGATGATAACCAAACATTAACTGAAGTGTATGAAAAAGAAATTGATAAATATACTGTATATGGAAATGACGTTTATGTAATAACATCAGAAGATAAGAAAATTACAAAAATAAGTTTAATGTCACTTTCAGATAGAATTGAGTTTGACAAAGAAGGCGTTGTAGAAATACTTGTAGACGATAATTATATCTTCTTATGTATAGAAGACAAGAATAAAAAAGGACTATATAGATATAGTCAAGTACTAACAGATGAAATGCAGCTTACAGACTCAGAAAATGTATCATATATTGTTGAAGATAATGATAACATATACTTTGTAAATAAAGCGGATGAAAATAGAGTGTATAAAGTAAACAAAAATGGCGGAGTAGAAAAAATATCTGATGATGTAAAATCTGTAACAGACAAAGGAGCAATAACGCAGATAGACGGCTCAAAATACATGTTTTGCTACAGTGGAAATTTGTATTATATTAACATAGACGATAATAGATGTTTGTGGAAGGTAAATTTAGAGTCATTAGAAAGAGAAAAGGTGCTATATTCTTCAATAGAAATACTTCAAAATGTTGAAGATACAGTATTTTACAAAATAGAAGATCAAAGAGGACTATTTTTGTATAACGTAGATACAGGATTTAATTCAGAAGTATCTTCTAGACTTATAACCGAATTCGTAGTTAAAAAGTAGCAAAAGGGGAAGTATATGAGAAAAATTAAACTAATATATAATTCTATAGCAGGACAAAGTAAGTTCAAGTATTTTTTAGACACAATAATAGAGCAATTTGAAAAGCATGGTTTTGAAGTAAGTATCTTTAGAGTAGGAAAGAAAAGCAATTTATACGAGTATTTAAAAGATACAGATGAGAAAACATATGGGATAATTGTAGCAGGTGGAGATGGAACGCTAAATAGAGTAGTAAATGTAATGATGCAAAATAACATAAACGTTCCACTTGGAGTAATACCTGCAGGTACATCTAATGATTTTGCCAAACATATAAAAATGCCTAAGAACTTTTCAGACTGTATAGATAGAATACTTAGAGGAAATGTTCAAGATGTAGATGTAGGATGCGTTAATGATAAGTATTTCATAAATGTGTGCTCTGCAGGACTTTTTTCAGATACATCACAAAAAGTTGATGTTGCACTGAAAAATATAGTAGGAAAAGTTGCATACTTCTTAGCAGGAATAAAGTCAATGATAAATTTCAAACCATTTGATGTAAAAGTTGAAACAGAAAATGACATTATAATTGAAAAAGTATCTTTAATACTTATATTCAATGGAAGTAGTGTAGGAGGTATGAATAAGTTTACTATTGGCTCAGATATTCAAGATGGTGTTTTTGATATCTTAGTTATAAAATCAAAGCCATTCTGGACATCAGTGGGTATGTTTTTTAAGATTATTACAGGAACACATTTTAAAGATGAAAATGTAATTTACTTAAAAGAACCATGGCTAAAAGTAGATAAAGTAAAAGGAAATTGTGAGGACCTAGACATGGATGGGGACAAAGGCCCAACATTTCCTATGGAAGTAAAATGCATAAAAGGTGGACTAAAAATGTTTTTATAACAAAGTAGGAGGAGATATTTTTGAAAGAAAGTTTAGTAAATGAAATAATAGAAAGTGAGTTAAAGCAAAAATCAAATTTATCAGAATATGCCTTAAAAGATACAGAGGCTATAAGAAATAAAGATATCACTCCTGATATAAGGCTGGATTTTCAAAGGGACATAGATAGAATAATGTATTCCAATTCATATACTAGGTATCTTGGAAAAACACAAGTATATACTATATATGAAGAGGACCATATATCAAGAAGAAGTACTCATGTGCAGTTTGTATCAAGAGCATCTAGGACTATTGCAAGAGCTCTAAATTTAAATGAAGACTTGTGCGAAGCAATAGCTTTAGGTCATGACATAGGCCATGTACCATTTGGACATATGGGCGAAAGAGTTTTAAATGAGATATCTTTGAAGCATACAGGAAAAATATTTGCACATAACGTTCAAAGTGTAAGAAATCTAGAGTACTTAGAAGAAAATGGGAAAGGTCTAAATTTAACAGTGCAGGTATTAGACGGCATTTTATGTCATAATGGAGAAATGCTATATAGAGAGTATAAACCTATTAAAAAGACTAAAGAGGAGTTCTTTAAAGAGTATAACGAGTGTTATGAAAGTATAGAAAACGTAAAAAAATTAATTCCTATGACCTTAGAGGGATGTGTAGTAAGAATATCTGATATAATAGGTTATATTGGAAAAGACATAGAAGATGCAATTACAATAAATAGACTGAAAAGAGAGGAACTTCCAAAGAAAATTACTAAAATTTTAGGAAATACTAATTCTCAAATAATGGATACAATAATAGAAAATATTATAGAAAATAGCTATGGAAAAGGTTATATTTCAATGTCTGAAAAAGTATATAATGCTATGCAAGACATGTTAAAGTTTAATTACGAAAATATATATAGCACGGCATATACAGAAGAAGAGAAAGAAAAGTGCAAGGATATGTTTTACAGTCTTTTTGATACCTACCTGAAAGCGTTAAATGAAAAAGATGAAACCAGTGATATATATAATGTTTTTGTAAAATTAATGAGTGATGAATACTTAAAAAATACTTCAAATGAAAGAATTGTTATCGACTTTATAGCAGGCATGACTGATAGATACATGTTTGCACAGTACGAAAAATATAAAATAAAGGAGGAATAAATCATGTATGATAAGAAAATAGATAAAAAATGGCAAGATGTGTGGGAAAAAGAGAAATGTTTTAGAGCAGAAGACGACTTCTCTAAAAAGAAATTTTACTCTTTAATAGAGTTCCCTTATCCATCAGGAGCAGGGCTTCATGTAGGACATGTTAGAGCTTTTATGGGTATGGATATAATTTCAAAAATGAAGAGGATGCAAGGATACAATGTTTTGTTTCCTATTGGTTTCGATGCGTTTGGCTTACCTGCTGAAAACTATGCAATAAAGACAGGAGTGCATCCAAGAATAGTTACAGATAAAAATATTGAGAATTTTACTAAACAAATGAAGTCAGTAGGCTTTTCATTTGACTGGGATAGATGTGTAGATACAACTGACCCTAATTATTATAAATGGACACAATGGATTTTCTTGAAACTATTTGAAAAGGGGCTTGCATACAAAGATAAGACATATGTAAATTATTGCCCAAGCTGCAGAGTTATACTTGCAAATGAGGAATCTCAAGGTGGAGTGTGCGATAGATGTGATAGCCAGATTACTCAAATGGAAAAAGAAGTTTGGATGCTTAAAATTACAGATTATGCAGACAAGCTTTTAGAAGAGCTAGAAAATTTAGATTTTCCTGAGAGAGTAAAAGCTGAGCAAGAAAACTGGATAGGAAGGTCAGAGGGAGCAGAAATAGACTTTAAAATATCAGGAAAGGAAGACAGAATAAAAGTATATACTACAAGACCAGATACGATTTATGGTGTAACGTATATGGCCTTGGCTCCAGAGCACAAACTTTTAGATAAATATCAAAATGAAATAGAAAATTTTGATGAAATAGTAAGTTATAGAAAAGAAGCTGCTAAAAAATCTGAACTTGAAAGAACTCAGCTTTCTAAAGATAAAACTGGAGTAATTGTAAAAGGAATTGAATGCGTAAATCCTATAACAAACGAAAAGATACCTCTAGTTGTTACAGATTACGTAATGCTAGGTTATGGCACTGGAGCTATAATGGCAGTTCCAGCACATGACTCAAGAGATTTTGAGTTTGCAAAAAAATTTGATTTGCCTATAAAACAGGTTATAAAGCCTATAGAAGAAGAAGCTTCACTTCCATTTTTGCTTGATGGTACTATGTGTAATTCTGGCATGTTAGATGGCTTAAATGCTAAAGATGCAAAGAAGAAGATAATAGATTACTTAGAAAAAGAGGGAATAGGAAATAAAAAAGTGCAGTATCACATGAAAGACTGGGCTTTTGCAAGACAAAGATATTGGGGAGAGCCAGTTCCAATTATAAAATGTGAGCATTGTGGCTTAGTTCCACTTAAAGAAGAGGATTTACCACTTACTCTTCCAGAGGTAGAGAATTTTATACCTGGAGAAGATGGTGAGTCGCCCTTAGCTAAAATTGATTCATGGGTAAATGTAACATGCCCAAAATGTGGAAATGCAGCAAGAAGAGAAACGGATACAATGCCACAGTGGGCAGGTTCTTCATGGTATTTCTTAAGATATACAGATCCACATAATAATGAAGCACTAGCATCAAGAGAAAATATGGAGTACTGGCTTCCAGTAGACCAGTATAACGGTGGTATGGAGCATGTAACAAGACACTTAATTTACTCAAGATTTTGGCATAGATTTTTGTATGATATAGGTGTAGTACCTACTAAAGAACCTTATGCAAAACGTTCTACTCAAGGATTAATACTTGGCCCTGATGGAAATAAAATGTCTAAATCTAAAGGAAACGTTGTAAATCCTGATGATATAGTAAGGCAGTATGGTGCAGATACTTTACGTACATATATTGCATTTATTGGCGATTATACTCAAAGCGCTCCATGGTCAGAAAAAGGTGTACAAGGCTCTAAAAAATTCTTAGATAGAGTAATGAGAATTTGTGACTTTACAGAAAATGCAGACTATGAAATGGAAGAGCTAGTTGCGGTGCTTAATCAAACAATAAAGAAGACTACAGAAGACTACACACAAATGAAGTTTAATACTGCTATTGCTCAAATTATGACATATGTAAATGCTATATATAAGTTTGAAAAAGTAAGTATTAAGTATGTAAAACCTCTTATTCAAATATTAAGCCCAGTTGCATCACATGTAGCTGAAGAAATGTGGGAAAGATTAAATCTACCAGGCTTAGCATGTAAATCTTCTTGGCCTACATATGATGAAACAAAACTTATAAAAGATACTGTAGAGCTTGCTGTTTTAGTAAACTCAGTAGTAAGGTATAAGATAAATGTAAGTTCATCTGCAGAGGAAAAAGAGATAGAAGAGTTAGCTTTAAATAATCCTAAACTACAAGATTATTTAAAAGGTGAAAAAAAGGTTAGAAAAGTAATTGTAGTAAAGGGAAGAATGGTTAATATTGTTGTTAAGTAGCAATAAATAATTAAAACATTAGATTATTAGAATAAAAAATAGAAATCAAGTTTTGGTATTTGTAATATTGCTAAATATGATAATTATTACAAGTATATTATGAAAAAACTCACATTTAATGAAAAAATATAAAAAATATTTAATTTGAAATATAACTGAAATAATACCAAGATATGTAGTTATAGTAACTAAGAAGGTTACTTAAAACTGCATATCTTTTTTTCTTTTATGTAAAACAAAAGAAAAATTTAAAAGAAAATAATAAAAATTAATTTATGTCACTTGAAACTTTTTTTTTAGTGTATACTACTTTCAGTAGTTTTAAATAGCTTTAAAACTGTTGTGTATATGGCTGAAAAAACTGCGAGAAAGAGAGGGAAAAATGGAGGGTGTAATATTATGGTAAGCTTCCCATAATATTATTTATCGGAAGAAAAAGGCTAGAACAGTTGATATATCTAGCTTTTTCTTTGATTTTCTTCCCATAATATTTTATAATAGTATTGATAGAGCGTATCCATCAGTATTATTAAAAGAGACTGTGAAAAATGAACCACAAAAAGTATATATAAAAAATGTGAAAAGAATATGTTGTATAATGATACAAGAGAAAAAGTTCAAGAAATAATACAAATAAAAATATAAGAATAGATTTTGCTAGTACTGTCACTTTACATGGAAAAGGTTATAAATATTTACAAGTTCAAATAATAACTAATAAGAAATTATTAAATGAATACATACCAAACGAACTAAAAAGTTGGAACAATATTTATCCAAAAATAAAGCATTTTAAAGAACAGTAATATGTTACAATTAATAAATATGTAAAAAGTTATAGAAAACCAAAAATATTATTTTAATAATGTTAATCCTCTTTTGTTTCGTAATTCAATATTTATGCATTTATTACATAGAGGAGTAAACTTAGTATATATACGTGATTTTTTAAGACATATTGATATTGCATTAACAGAAATATATACTAAATGTGATACTGAAGTAAAAAGAAAAGCGATAGAAAATGCATATCCAGAATTAATTCAAAATGATATTCCAGATTGGCATAATAATGGAGATTTATTAGCTTGGCTAAACAGTTTGTAAAATATTATGGGAAGAAAATCAAAGAAGAAGATATATATATATATATAT
>JAFVCY010000039.1 GCA_017478805.1 Clostridia bacterium | reverse complement strand
TTTTTTATTTTTGGTTATTTTCTCAAAAATAAAAGTTACAATATAATATTTTTATAAACACACTTCTAAAATCATTTATCAATAATAATTAAATAATAAAAAATTGATACCGATATTTTTGAAAATTCCCTAAGGCTCATCGTAAGAATCAAATTTGAAAGTAGTGAGTTTAGTTTGAAATTTTTGTTTAGTGATTTTTACACTTTCAAAGTATAATGATAAAGATTAATAAAGTATTATTCTTACAAATGTAACTAAAATAGGAGAGAGTAAAAGTGAATTAAAAAAGGTTGATATAGCTATTTTTGATAAGGATGGAAATGAAATAGCCAAAAATTGTTAGACTTGTTGTTTTGCTTTGGAGAAAGCACTCAGTTTAATACATCTTCTCAAAAGGATTATTCAAATGCTTATGATTTTAAGATAGAATAGAAAAAAATAATATAGTTTCTATATTTAAGGCCAAACTTAAATATGAATTTTTTGTGTAATTATTTTTTTCTTTTTTGTTTACAAGTATTCTACAATATGTTACAATATATTATGATTAGTGGTAGATAAGGAGTTGAGATATTTATAATGGATAAAAGTATAGGTATAGGGGTAAGCGACTTTAAAAAAATTATTCAAAATAATATTTATTACGTAGATAAGACTGAGTTTATAAAAGAAGTAATAGATGATAAATCAGAAGTGCTTCTAATTACAAGACCAAGAAGATTTGGTAAAACACTTAATATGAATATGCTAAGTTATTATTTTGATATTGAAAATAAAAGTAATAAAAAGCTATTTAAAGGATTAAAAATAATGGATGCAGGCGAAAAATATTTAAAAGAAATGTGTTCATATCCTGTGATAAATTTATCATTTGTAAAATTAAAAGAAAATTCATACAAAAATATGATACTTTCAATAAAAAATATAATAGCAAATATATATGAAAAATATAGATATTTGTTAGAAAGTGATAAAATTAGTAAAGAAGAAAAGGTTAAAATAAAAAAAATACTTTCAGCTAAAGAAAATGAAGTAGATTTAAAAGATAGCATATGGAATTTAACAAAGTATTTACAAAAATATTATAATAAAAAAGTAATATTATTAATAGATGAATATGATGTGCCGATTCAAAGTGCGTATGTAGAGGGCTACTACAAAGAAGCAGTTGATTTTGTAAGGGGAATGTATACATCTTGTCTTAAAGATAATGAATATTTAGAAAAAGCAGTAGTTACTCGGAGTATCAAGAATTGCAAAAGAAAGTATATTTAGCGGGTTAAATAATCCATCAATATGTACAATAATGGATAATTATTTTAATACTTCATTTGGATTTACAGAAGAAGAAGTCAAAAAAGTATTAAAAGACTTTGAATTAATAGAAAATATAGAAGAAGTAAAGAAATGGTATGATGGATATAAGGTAGGGAAAGTTGAAGATGTATATAATCCTTGGAGTATAATAAATTATGCTAAAAATAAAGAACTTATTCCATATTGGGTAAATACAAGTTCAAATGATATAGTAAGGATGATATTACAAAACTCAAGTTGTGTAAAAGAAAAATTAGAGAAAATGTTAAAAGGAGAGGAAGTAGAGGTAGCAGTAAATTTTGATACGGTACTTTCTCGGAATTGAAATTGATGAAAATAATGTATGGGGGTTATTTATATCATCAGGATATTTAAAAGTAATGAAAGAAATTGATAAAGATTTATCAATTTATAGTGTAAAAATACCGAATTATGAAATAGAAAGAGAATTTTATAGAATAATTAATACTTGGTTTTCAAAAAATATAAATGGATTAGTATTAAAAAATATACTACAAGATTTAATTAATTTAAATTTCGAAAGTTATAATGAAAACTTTAAAATGTATTGTTTAGAAATGTTTAGCTATTTTGATGTAAATGAAAAAAATGCAGAAAGCTTTTATCACGCATTTGTACTAGGAATGCTAGTATATTTAAAAGATAGTTATTATATACGTTCAAATGGAATGTCAGGATATGGTAGATATGATATAATGTTAGAACCAATTGATAAGAAAATGAATGCATATATAATGGAATTTAAGGTATATAATAAGGTGAAAGAAAAAAGTATAAAAGAAACGATAGAAAATGCTAAAAAACAAATAGAAAATAAAAAATATGATGCTGATTTAAAAGCAAGAGGATTTAACAATATTTATAAACAGGTGTATGCATTTAAAGGAAAAGATGTAGTAGTTGAAAGTTATAAATAAAGGTAGTTCTATATTTAAGTTAAAACTTAGATATGGAACCTTTTATAATTTAAAATGTAAGTGGTAGAAAAAATGCGTGTAATAATTTCAAATTTAAATTGTATAATTGGATTTGAAATTATTTTTTTTACTTTTGTTTTTGAAAAATCCCTAACCAAAATTTTTAAATGAAAAAAAAACACATTCTATGAAAAAAATATCTAAACAAAACAAACATAGAACGAACTAAAAAAATACGCAAAAAATTTGTATAACTATATTACCATAATTTTTGGGCATTGTAAAGAGAAAATAAAATTTATCCTTGAAATAATATTTGTAAATGATATAATTATTTGTGTAAAAGGTAAATTGTATGGAGGAAGATACATGAAAAAAGGTATAAGTTTGGTAGCCCTTGCTATAACAATGGCAATAATTATAGTGCTACTTTCCACAGTAACTATAGGTGGAATTAATACGCTAAATAATAGCACTAAGGTAAATTTTGCAACTGAGATTAATATGATTCAAACTGCAGTTGACACATATAGGTCTGAAAATGCTGGAAAATATCCAGTTAAAGCAAGCGTAGAACTAGATTTAACTCTAGTAACAGCAAATGCAAAAACACAGTTTGCAAGTGAAACGGTTACAGGCAATATTGTAAAGCTGTCAAAAATAGATTATGATAAATTGTCACTTTCTTCTCTAAAATATGGAAATGAGAAAAACGGAACAACAGATGTATATTTGGTTTCAGAAGAAACAGGAATTGTGTATTATGCTAAGGGAGTAAAAATAGCACAGATGACATATTATACTTTAACTGATGATTTAAAAGCAGTTATAGGTGTAGGTGCAACAGAAGCTGATTCTTTAGGTTCAGCAGTAAGTTTTACTGTATCTGAAACAGAGTGGACAAAGGAAAATGTAGTTACAACTGTAAAAGTACCAAGTTCATATACATCAGTTGCAGTAAGCTATTTAGATACAGTTACGCTAGAAGAAAATGTTGCAATATCAGTAGCAGATGATGGGTATAACGTGTACACTATTGATGATGCACAAAATAACTATGTAGTTACTTTAAGGTATAACGATGGAACAAATGATAAGACCTCAACATTTACTGTGAATAATGTTGATAAAGAGCCACCTGCTATAACAGAAAATAGTATAACTGAAAATACAGTAAGAAACACTGATGGTACAAAGGTATATTTAAATATAGATATAACTGATGGGAAAAGTGGAATAAAGGACATAAAGTATTCTACTACTTATGTTGGAACTGTGGAAGGAACACCAGCATCTGCAAGTGAAATTGCAAGCTATTTTGTAAATGGTGGAGAAAAGGTAAGAGATAATGTAATAGAGTTAGACAGTGCTGTTAAGTATGTTACAATATATGCTGAGGATAATGTGGGAAACTTTAGTGCAACTATATACAATGTATCTAGTGGCGCATATACAAAACTATTAGAAACAGAAGCAAGTGGAAATATTACAGCAGTTATGGTTAAAGCTGACCCTCAAAATTACTACGGAAAGACAGTAACAGGTTACATCTCAGAGGCAAGTGATGCAAGCACAAGGTGGAAAATATTTTACTCAGATGGAGCTCATATCTATTTAATATCTGAGGATTACTTAAATAGAAATAATTCAGACTCAAATGTTGATATATTAGAGATTCCAAATATGCCAAATGGCACACTTATTGGAAATAGTTCTTCAAATGAAACGTACACTTCTGCGTTATCTACTGTAAATGCTAATAGTTATTATGCAGGACTTTCTAATATTTCACAGTCTAATCCTGTATATAGTATACTTGCATATTTAAGATTTGATCAGTCAAGCACAAATAGTGCAATGAAAACGTTAGCATATATGGCAGACCAGAATGTTTGGGGAATATATAAAGGGAAGAATGCAGATTATGCCATTGGTGGACCTACTTTAGAACAGTATGTAAAGGCATATAACAGTTTAACGCATGCTGAAGGAAAAGAGACGCTATATTACAAAGTTGAGTATAATGGATATTTATTAAGTTTGGATAATTCCTCATTTAGTAATCACATAGATAATATTGGTGTAAATGAGTACAGTAATATATTTACATCACCAAGTAATAAAGCAGCAGCATATAGATTACTTTGTACATCTTCAATAAATGAAAGCAGTATTTATGCTATAAATGTAACTGGCATAAATTATATAGATACAAGTGTAGAAAGTGCATATACTGATGCTGGATTTAGGCCTTTAGTATGTTTGTCATCAGATACTTCATTGAAAAAAGTCGGAGATTCATTTGTAATAAAATAAGGTAAAGAAAAGTATGGTACCAGAAATGGTACTGTATTTTTTTCCTTCTAGGTGTTTTTTGGTATGGAAAATACAAATTTTAGTGTACACTTGTCAAATATATAATCCTAAAAACTTACTTGAAAAATAGACAGATTAGATATATAATATAGCTGTAAAAGAAAGAGGAGATTTAATATGGAAAGTATTAATAAAATTTTAGCTGAAGAATTAGGAATAAGACTTTCACAAGTTGACAGTACCTTGAAACTTATAGAAGAAGGAAACACAATTCCTTTTATTGCTAGATACAGAAAAGAAGCAACAGGAAATTTAAGTGATGAGGTATTAAGAAAATTAGAGGATAGATTAAACTATTTAAAAAACTTTTTTGAAAAGAAAGATGACGTTATAAGGCACATAACAGAGCTAGGTTTAATGACAGATGATATAATGAAATCTATAGAAAACTCTAAAACTTTAGCTGAGCTTGAAGATATATATAGGCCTTTCAAGCCTAAGAAAAGAACAAAAGCAACTATTGCAAAAGAAAATGGACTAGAGCCTCTAGCTATAGAAATAATGAAGCAAAATATTAAAGAGGGCTCAAAAGATGATATACTAAAAAAATACATAAACGAAGAAAAAGGTTTAACGAATTTAGAGGATATTTTAGAAGGAGCAAAAGATATAATTACTGAAAATATATCAGATGAACCAAAATTTAGAACAAAGATTAGAGGCATTGCTTGGAGAACTGGTAAGATAGTTACAAAAGCAGCTAAAAAAGATGAGTCAAGTGTATATGACATGTATTATGATTTTGAGGAAGAAGCAAAAAGAATCGCTATGCATAGAGTTCTTGCTATAAACAGAGGAGAAAAAGAAAAATTCTTAAAAGTGTCTTTGGTTATTGAGGAGAAAATGGCTATAGATTATTTAGAAAAGAACATATTAAAAGGCATATGTATATTTACTGAAGATATACAAGATGCTATTTCAAATGCATATAAAAGCTATATTTTCCCGGCTATAGAAAGAGAAATTAGGTCAGATTTAACAGAAGAAGCATCTGAAAATGCAATAGGTGTATTTGGAGTAAATGTAAAAAATCTTTTACTTCAAGCCCCACTTAAAGATGTAGTAGTTATGGGATTTGACCCAGCATTTAGGACAGGCTGTAAGATAGCAGTAATAGATGAAACTGGAAAGCTTCTAGATACTACAACTGTGTATCCAACAGAGCCTCAAAATGATGTAGCAGGCGCAGAAAAGAAGCTTTTAGAGCTCATAGATAAGTATAATGTAAATATAATAGCAATAGGAAACGGAACAGCATCAAGAGAGTCAGAAAAGTTCGTTGCAAATATGATTAAAAAATGCAAAAATGAAGTGCACTATGCAATAGTAAGTGAGGCAGGTGCATCTGTATATTCTGCATCAAAGCTTGCTACTAAAGAGTATCCTGATATAAATGTATCACTAAGAGGAGCAATTTCTATTGCAAGAAGACTTCAGGACCCACTAGCTGAGCTTGTAAAGATAGACCCAAAAAGTATTGGAGTTGGCCAGTATCAACATGATGTAAACCAGAAAAGACTTGATGAAAGTTTAACAGGAGTGGTTGAAAATGCTGTAAATAGCGTAGGAGTAGATGTAAATACTGCAACACCTTCACTTCTTTCATATGTCTCAGGAATTACTTCTGCTATATCTGAAAATATTGTAAAGTATAGAGATGAAAATGGTAAATTTAAGAAAAGAGAAGAACTACTTAAAGTTTCTAAACTAGGACCTCAAGCATATAAACAATGTGCAGGATTCCTAAAAGTCATGGACTCAAAAAATATACTAGATAGGACTATGGTGCATCCAGAGTCATATGATGTAGCAGAAAAAATAATCAAGAAGTATGATATTAAAAATGAAAAGGAATTTGAAATCAAGATGCCTCTTGTAGACGTAGATAGCTTAGCAAAAGAGTTTGATGTGGGAGAATATACGATAAAAGATATAGTTGAAGAACTAAAAAAGCCAGGTAGAGACTTTAGAGACGATATGCCACAAATAGTTGTAAAGAGCGATGTACTAAAAATTACAGATTTAAAAGAGGGGATGATTTTAACTGGAACTGTTAGAAATGTTACAAACTTTGGTGCTTTTGTGGATATTGGTATAAAGGGTGATGGATTAGTACATATATCACAGCTATCAGATAAGTTTGTAAAAGACCCTATGCAGGAAGTTAGCGTAGGAGATATAGTAAAGGTAAAAGTGCTTTCTGTTGATTTAGATAAGAACAAAGTATCTTTAAGTATGAAGGATATAAAGGAGGAAGTGTAATTGAAAGGTAAAGTAATTTTCATAATGCTCTTTTCATTTGTAATTTTTACTTCATCTGTTTTTGCAGCAGATTATGAGATAACTAAATATGATATTACTGCAGATATTTTAGAAAATGGAGACATGAAAGTAGTAGAAGAGCTTACTTATGATTTTGATGAGGATATGAATGGTGTATATAGAATGATATTATATAGTTACATATATAACGGTCAAAAGGATAATTTAGAGCCTGCATCTAAAAGATATCAAGCAAGCGGAGTAAGTAATTTAAAGGTTGAGTATTCTGATACTTCTTTTGAGAATATGAAAGTAGCTACAAAAAATGCCGAAACTCTTCTTTCAAATGGAATGGAGGGGTACTACAGTGCAGAGACTGTTTTTGATGAGGAAAAGAAGGTAATTATAAAAGTGTATTCTCCTGTTAAAGATGGTCATAAAAAGTATGTAAGGTATGAGTATACAGTAAAAGACGCTATAGTTAACTATAACGATTATGCTGAGATTTATTGGAACTTTATAGGTGGAGATTGGGAGTGCGATATAAAAGATGTAACTATTTTAGTTAATCTTCCTCAGGAAACTAATTTAAAGGCTTATGGTCACACTTTTGGAAATATAACAGATTTTAGTAATGATGATAAAACTATAACTTTTAAAATTTCTAGACTTGCTGAAGGTACAGCTGCAGATATAAGGGCGGTATTTCCAAATAATATACTTAGAAGCTCAAATATTTCTAAACAGGTAAATGAGAGCTATGATTTTGATGAGCTAGAAAAAGTTGAAAACGTGCTTGCTGAAAACATGGAAAAGTATCATAAATATTTGGGTGTATTTTACCCATTAACTATCCTTTCTATTTTGTCAGTTATAATAGTATCAGTTTTCTCTGGCAAATCTAAAGATGGAAGAATAAAAAATTACAAGAAAGCTGAAGTGTATACTAATATTTTAGATAATTTCTCACTTACAGATTATAACAGAATATATTCTGCATATGGAAGCTCAGTTACTGGAAATATGATGATAGCTACTCTTATGGATTTAACACATAAGAAGGTTATAACTATGGATGCAAGAAAGACAGTTAAAAATAATAAAGATAAGTATGAGTACATGGTTAAGTTAAATAAAGAGGCTAGATTTGAAGAGCTTACTGAGTATGAGAAAATACTCATAAACTACATCTTCTTTAAAAAGTGTAAAGAAAATATAGACTTAGAGGATATTAATGGTGAAGAGTTTGAATTAAATGAGAGATTTAAAGAGCTTTCTAAACAAACATCTCTTGCAGAAAAAGTTAGAGAGAAAATGATGAGGCTTGATACTAAAAATAAGGATAAATATTATATGAACGCTAAATTTAGTCAGTTTAAAGTGGCTATATTTACATCTTGCGCGCTATTAATAGCATTTGTAAGTACGCTTTTTGCACTTTGTCCTACTACTTTAATTGCAGGGTATTCTATAGCTTCTATTGTGATTCCAGTTATGCATGCACTTATAACTTGCTCGTCAGTTGGTATAAAGGGCGTTAATTTAAAAGAAGAGTATGTAGACGAGTATAACAGATTAAAAGGACTATATAGATATTTAAGGGAATATAGCTTGCTTAAGGATAGATATCCATTAGAAATAGCTCTTTGGGATAAATATATGGTGTTTGCTTGTTTCTTTGGTATAGCTGACAAGGTTGCTAAAGAGTTTAAAGAGGAGCTTGTTTTAAGAGGTATGTCTGAAGATGAAATATATACATATTATCCATATATGTATATGGGCACGCATATATCTTCATTTAGTTCAGGTATTTCATCTGCTGCATATTCCGGTTCTGGTTCGTCTTCGTCTGGAGGATTCTCTGGCGGCGGAGGTGGCCGGCGGAGGTGGTGGAGGTGGCGGTGCCTTCTAACATGTATAATTGTATATTTGACACACATATATAGTAATAATATAAAAAGAACATAAAATTAATTATATATATTAATTTCAAATCTTTAGTTTGCTATAATATGAAAAATTGTATAGCCAAGTTTTATATAAGTATCAACATAAAAAATAAGAAATAGATTTGTTAATAAAAAATTATACATTAATTAAAAGAATTAAACTGTATAGATTATTGGAAAATGTAATTTATACAGTTTATGTTTTGTTTGTTGTTTTTAGAGATTTTAAAATAATAAAAGTAACATTTTTAGGTAATATATTAAATAATTACTTTGTATATATATAAGGCAGTATATACGAATTTATACCACCTTTTCCTTATCTTCTTTTTTAGTTAAATGAATTAGAATATTATTTCTTATTTATAATTTCTTCAACTTGTTTTTCTGTCATTTTAACTATTCTTGCAATTCGTGAAACATCTAATCCATCATCATGCATTGAAATAATAGTTGAATTTACACCGCTATCAAAACCTTTTTCTTCAGCACGTTTTTCTTTAGACCTCTCATCTAATTTCCAAATCTCATATTTGTCAATAAGTAGTCTATTTTTTTCATCTGCTAAAAAGTCTTGTCTAATTTTTTCTGCTTCTTCAATATATTTATTCTCTTTCATAGCTTTATTCACCCATTCTGGATTTGTACCCTCTATATATGCAAACCATAAGTCAGCACTATTTTCTAATTTAGGATTCATATTCTTAAATTTTGTTAACTCCATCATATGAATACTCGGCGTTTCTTCTAATTTATATTTTAAATTAGATTCTTCGGTCATAGCCCATATAGTATGGTATTTTTCTATATCATTACGTATTGTATAGTTTAAAATTGCAAGTGAGTATACTTTCTTTAATTTATCATATTTTTCAGCTGTTTCAATTTGCTCTCTATTTATTGCACTTATATATAGCACTAGCCTATTTATAAAGTCTAGATCTTTAC
>JAFVCY010000003.1 GCA_017478805.1 Clostridia bacterium | reverse complement strand
TTTTTTTTTTTTTTTTTTTGAAGTTTAAATTAGAACAATTAGTAATTAAACACATAGGTTATATAAAAATATTTTTCCTTTATAATATTTAAGACGATATTTGACTATTTATAAATAGTGTAGTATAATGACTTTGTACATAGAAATATGTAAGGAGGTAACTATGGATTATTTAGAAAAGTATAACATGTGGCTAGATAGCCCAACATTTGATGAAGAGACCAAAAATGAACTAAGGAAAATTAAAGGTGATGAAAAGGAAATAGAAGAAAGATTCTATAAAGACCTAGAATTTGGAACAGGTGGCATGAGAGGAATAGTTGCAAGCGGAAGTAATAGAATGAACAAATATACTATAACAAAAGCAACACAAGGATTAGCAAACTATATAATAAAAGAAGGAAAAGAGGACCGTGGCGTAGTCATTGCTTATGATTCAAGACATATGTCTATAGAGTTTAGTATTTGGGCAGCATTATGTCTAAATGCAAATGGAATAAAAACATATAGATTTGAGTCTTTAAGACCTACTCCAGAACTATCTTTTGCACTCAGAAAACTAGGCTGCGTAGCAGGAATAGTAATTACTGCAAGTCATAATCCACCAGAATATAACGGTTACAAAGTGTACTATGAAGATGGAGCACAAGTAACATCACCTAGAGATAAAGATATTATTGATGAAGTAAATAAAATAACAGATTTTGCTACTATTAAGTCAATGGACTTAGAAGAGGCAAAAGAAAAGGGACTGTATAACGAAATAGGAAAAGAAATAGATGATGAGTATATAGAAACATTAAAGAAATATGTTTTAAATCCAGAAATAGTAAAAGAGATGGGAGATAAACTAAAAATAGTATATACTCCACTTCATGGAACAGGAAGAAAAAGCGTTCAAAGAATACTAAAAGAAATAGGTTTTAAGAATGTATATACAGTAAAAGAACAAGAAATGCCAGATGGTGATTTTCCAACAGTTAGTTATCCTAACCCTGAAGACCCAAAAGCATTTATTCTTGCATTAAAACTAGCTAAAGAAGTAGATGCAGATGTTGTTCTTGCAAATGACCCAGATGCAGATAGACTAGGAATATATGCAAAAGATGAAAAAACAGGTGAGTATAAGAATTTTACAGGAAACATGTCAGCAATGCTTATTGCAGAATATAGACTATCACAGTTAAAAGAAAGAAATGAGATTCCAAAAGGTGGCGCATTTATATCAACTATAGTTTCAACTAATATGGCTGCAGCAATTGCTAAAGAGTATAATTTAAAATTAATAGAAACACTGACAGGATTTAAGTTTATAGGTGAAAAGATAAAGGAATTTGAAGAAACAGGGGCAAATACCTACATGTTCGGATTTGAGGAAAGCTATGGCTGTTTAATTGGAACATATACTAGAGATAAGGATGGAATATCTGCAGTAATGTCTTTATGTGAAGCAGCAGCATACTATGCTAAAAAAGGAATTACACTTTGCGAGCAAATGGAAAATATTTATAAAAAATATGGATATTACAAAGAAGGTCAAGTTGCAATTACAATGAAAGGAATAGAGGGAGCAGAAAAAATTAATAAAGTAATGGATAATTTACGTAATAACCCTATAAGCGAGCTTGGTGGATATAATGTTTTATCAGTTCGTGATTACAAGCTTGGAACTATAAAATATAAAGATGGAAGAGAAGGAAAAACAGACCTCCCAAAATCTAATGTATTATATTTTGAACTTGAAAATAATGCTTGGTGCTGCGCAAGACCATCAGGAACAGAACCTAAAATAAAATTCTATATAGGTGTATGTGAAAAATCCGAAGAAGAAGCAACTTCAAACTTAAATAAAATGACAGAAGAACTAAAGAAACTAGCTGAATAGATAAGTTAAAAATAAGTTACTACTACATTTCTAGTAAGTAGCTTATTTTTTTTTTTTTTTA
>JAFVCY010000038.1 GCA_017478805.1 Clostridia bacterium | reverse complement strand
CCTTAAGCAATTGCTATATGAGCCAAAATTTAATTCGTTAGTATTATAGCATAGTGGATTACATAATTCAAGTAATAAATAGTAGAAATTACGACATAGGTAGCATCTAATTTTCTTTTAGTCAATTCGTTTAATTTTAACTATTCCATAATTTCTCCTTGCTGCACAAAAAATATAGTGCATAAATTTTATCTAAAAAAAAGTTTCAAGTGACATAAATTAATTTTTATCTATTTTTATTAAATTCTTTTTTTTATTCAAGTACATATTACATAATATCCATAAAATTATAGTATACCAATACTTTATTTTTATTTGAAATATAGCTATTCTAGAATTATATTTCAGTTATATTTCAAAAGATAATTAGTACCATATATTATTATACACAAAAAAATGAGATGGCTGTTTTGCCACCTCAATATTATATATATTACATTAACTTTGCTTAAATTGTATACTCATATATACCTATAAATATTCTAGAAAAAGAGTAGTTTTACGCTTCTGTGTTCATGAAATCTTTAAGTCTTTTACTTCTACTTGGATGTTTTAATTTCCTTATAGCTTTAGCTTCAATCTGTCTTATTCTCTCTCTTGTTACTTTAAATTCTTGACCTACTTCTTCTAAAGTTCTCATTCTACCATCAATAAGCCCAAATCTTAATTTTATAACCCTTGCTTCTCTTGGTGTAAGTGTTTGCATTACTTCTTCTAAGTGTGTCCTTAAAAGTACATCTGCAGCCTGGTCTGATGGAGATGGTGCATCCTCATCTTGAATAAATGAACCAAGAACAGTTTCATTTTCATCTCCTACTGGAGTTTCTAATGATATTGGCTCTTGTGCAATTTTTAGAATTTCTCTAACTTTTTCAACTGGCATCTCTACCTCAGCTGCAATTTCCTCTGGAGAAGGCTCTCTACCATTTACTTGAAGAAGATGTCTTGAAGTACGTATAAGCTTATTAATTGTTTCAACCATATGAACAGGTATCCTTATAGTTCTAGCCTGGTCAGCAATAGCTCTTGTTATTGCCTGTCTTATCCACCATGTAGCATATGTACTAAATTTATATCCTTTTGTAAGATCAAACTTTTCAACTGCTTTTATAAGTCCTAAATTACCTTCTTGTATTAAATCTAAGAAATGCATACCTCTACCAATATATCTTTTAGCAATACTTACAACCAGTCTCAAATTTGCCTCTACTAATTGTTTCCTTGCATCCTCATCGCCTTCTGCCATCTTTTGTGCAAGTTCTGTTTCTTCTTGGAAGGTAAGAAGTCTTGTATTACCTATTTCTTTTAGGAATAATTTAACAGGGTCATCAGTATTTAAGTTATCTATGTATGAGAAATCTGTTGTATCTTCAAGGAGAATATCTTTTTCTATCTCTGATAAATCTTCAATATTTGGCTCTAAATCAAGTTCAGCAAGAGGTACACTTTTTTCCATTGATATTTTTTCTACTGAATCTTTTTCGTCATCATCTACATCTAAAGTATCATCTTTTCCTTCTCCCATATCAACGTTTATATTTGCCTTTTCTAATTTCTCATAAAGCATAGAAACATCTTCTGGCGAAAAATCTTTGCCTTCTATAAACTCAAGGATATTTTTATATGTGACAGACTTCTTATCTTTATTTTCCTCAACAAATTTCTTTATAACATCTGCCTTCTTTGCAGTACTTGGATTTTCTGTCTTAGCTACGCTTTTTTCTCCTTCTTTTGCCACTTCTACTGTTTTTTTCTGAGTTTTAGTAGATGCCTTTTCTTCCTTTTTCTCTTTAACTTCCTTCTTTTCTTTTTTTGCAGTCTCTTTTATAGCCTTCTCCTCTTTCTTTTTTGAATCTTCTTCAATTACTTTCTTTGCCATAATACATTTCTTCTCCTTTACTTTAACTGTGCAAGCTGTAGTGATATCTCACTAAGCTCTACTTGCAATACTTCTTTTTCATCATTTGATATATCTTTAGAAATTTCCTCAAAAATTTCTTTTCTTCTTGCGTGTAATTTTTCCTTCTTCATATATTTTAAAACATCTTCAAGTAATTTATACTTATTAGTTTCCATATCATCTATATACATTACGTCAGTAAGCTCTTTAATTAAATCATCATCTTGAACCCTACTTAAAATATCAATTTTGAAAATATCATATGATTTAGCTAGCTCTTTTATATATTTATATAACTTATTTATTCCTGGCGTAATAATCATTGTTTCATCAATATTTTCCTCTAAAACATCATATATTTTTTTATCTTTAGAAATCATAAGTGCAATTATATATTGCTCTATTTTCTTTCTAGAACTTTTAGCCATTTCATACTTCCTTGCAACATCTCTTACTGTAACTACAGTTTCCTCTTTATTTTGCACTCCTTTATTTACTTCATTTTCAATTGCACCCTTAGAAATTTGATATTTTTTTGATACTCTATCTATATATATTTCTCTTTCCATAGAATTGGTTATTTTTACTAGTACTTCAGATATTCTATTTAAAAATTTCACTTTAGATGTAACATCATTTTTATCAAAATCATTTTCAAAAATTGAAATCTTATACTCTACCATCGGCACGCTTGAAGCTATACAATTTAAGAACTTTTCTGTTCCAAATTTTGTTACATACTCATCCGGGTCCTTTACTGCTTCTTTGTCTAATTTCAAAACCTTAATGTTTAAATTTTCCTTTGCTAGTATATCCATTGCCCTAAGTGTTGCTTCTCTTCCTGCTGAGTCTTGGTCATAGCCAATAATTACATTATCTGTGTATTTTTTTATAAGCTTAGCTTGTCCTTCGGTAAGTGCTGTTCCAAGAGATGCTACCGCAAAATTAATACCACTTTTTTGAAGTGACAAAGCATCCATGTACCCTTCAACTATTAATATTTGCTTTAGCTTTTCTTTTACTGCAAAATTCATCATGTATAAATGCTTACTTTTATAGTATACTACATTTTCAGCAGAATTTAAATACTTTGGCTTAGAATCATTAAAAACTCTTCCACCAAATGCTATAACTCTTCCGGATACATCAAAAATTGGGAACATTAGCCTAGAAAAAAATCTATCGTACACTTTTCCATTTTCATTCTTTACTACGTTTCCTGCAGCAAGTATATCATCTTCACTATACCCTAGAGATTTTAAATGTTCAAAGAGTGATACTTTTCCGTTTGCATACCCGAAGTCCAAATTTTGTTATAGCCTTTATATCTAATTTTCTTTTATTCAAGTATTCTATCACCAGTTCATTTTTTTCTTTTATTGCATAAATTAAATTATTATGGTAATACATAGCCGTATCTTTATTTATTTTAAGAATAGTATCTCTTAAATTTGAGTTATGATTTTCTTTTGCAGTTTCTTTTGAGAAACTTTTTACTACATATCTTGATTTATCAATATGTGCTTTATCTGCTAAAAACTCTAATGCTTCTAGAAATTCCATATTTTCTATTTCTCTTATAAATTTTATCACATTTCCAGATTTTGAGCAACCAAAACACTTAAAAATTTGTTTATCCATTGAAACGCAAAAAGAAGGAGACTTCTCTTTATGAAAAGGACAAAGTCCCATAAAGTTTCTCCCACGTTTAGTAAGCGGTACATATTCTGAAACTACTTCTACAATATCATTTTGAGATATTACTTCTTCAATAAAATCATCTGTATAATATGCCACTTAAAACGCTACCTCCCTCTTTATTTACGCATTTAATAGTTTTATTCTCTCATCTCTATTTAAATACAAGTTTGTAGTATTTATTATTGATATTAATATTAACAATACTTGCATAATCTGGGTATAACATACATAGTTTAGTCCAAATACTCCATAACCAATTATTAAAAGTACAAACATCGCTTTTATAATAGTAGATTTTGTATCGTATTTTCTTCTAAGTATTACATTTAATATTTCTATAAATATTATATAGATTATTAGTAGTAAACTATAGAATTTTGAGTTGAAAACCAGTATATTAATATTATTAATTACACTATTTACATCTGCACTTTTTAAATAATCAAAGCTTTTTGCAACGTTATTTGTAATACTGCCTATTATTGTATTTACTTTAAATATTTCGCCATTATTAGTTAGAAATTTTATTCCAAAATACAAAGCAGTTACTTCTACAGTAATTATACAAAGTACTATTATCACTTTGTTTATATATATTCTTTCAAATCTATAAAGTAGTTCTTTACTTTTTTGTCTAAGCATGTTTATAAATTTATTTGGAAAATTAATATGTGTTCTATCTAAATTTGAAGTACATATTAAAGTTATAAACACAGCTGCAAGCCAAATTAGTACGTTTACTTGTAAATACATTGACATAGTTATAAATACACCACAAATAAGAGAAAGCACTAAATACTTTTTATTCTTTATTCCTATCTGTTTTAATTCATCAATTACCTCTTGTACAAACATTATAATTAAAAGTAAAACAAGAACTAATATATATGTTATTATCGTCTCTTCTGCACTTTTGGATACACTTGGTAAAAACATGTAAAGTGTAAATCCAAGTGCAGAAAGTACATCACTTTTTGATATGTTATATATAATTTTCTTTAGTACAAAAGCATTTACCATTGAAAATGCCGCATAAAGCAGTGCATAGTTTAGTAATTGCTTCGGGTCTACATATAGTCCAATCGCAATTTTTATAGCAAATGTTAAAATAATTACAAAAGTATACCTAATTATCATGTTTTTAGTTTTAGGTACATTCTTTTTTGATAGTCTTTCTTTTATTACAGAATATACCGTAATTATTAAAACTACAGAAACAATGTACAAAATCTTTAGATAAATACTTCCATATTCTTTCTCACTTTGAGTTATCATTGACTGTATATTTAAAACTAGCATGAGCGTGATGAATATTATAAATATACATACAACTAACCCTCGTGAAATCTTACTTATACTCATTATATCACTCAAACCTTTTATATCTATTTAACTAACCTCTTTTGTACATAATATATTTTTAACTTTTGTAATAATTATTTAATTATTCTCGTTATTTTTATCTGTATATAACTGATTTACGTATGCTAAAGCATCATGAGTTCCTACATCATAGCAGTCTCCCTTAAATGCATAAGCATATGTTGGCATTTCTTTATATAGATAAGCAACAAAGTTTCCTGGTGCATCATTTGAATTGCCTTCATCTAAATATTTCTTAAACATTGGTACAACATTTCTTGGGTATAAATATTCTGCATAAACAGCAAATTTACTTTGTGGCTCTGCTGGTTTTTCAACAAAATCCACAATCTTCATTTCACTATCTACTGTTGCTACACCAACTCTTTTTAGTAAGTTCATGTCTTCTTCTTCTCTTACGCAAACACATGGTGCATTTTTTCCTTTTCCAAACTCAACAAAGTCTTTTAGTTTGTATGTAAATAAATTGTCTCCTGCAATTATTAATAAGTCATCATCTATCTTTCCTTGTTCAATAGTATACTGTATATCCCCTATCGCTCCAAGTCTATCATCATTTGTGTATGTGTGGTCATTTATAACCTCTATTGGTTTTACATTATTTTTTTCTTCTGCCCACTCTTCAAAGTGATGTGCATACTTGTTATTTGTGATTATAAATATCTTGTCCACTTCCTCAATAGCGTTTACTTCATCTAAGATATAATCAAGTAATGCTCTTCCACCAACCTTTAAAAGTGGCTTTGGAAAATTCTCTGTAAGTGGAAAAAGCCTTGTTGCATAGCCTGCACATAATAAAATACATTTCATAATTAATTCCTCCTCGTATATAAATTACGCATAGATTATATCACAAAGATATATTAATTTCAAGTGAAAAAAATTACTTAATTTGAACGAAAAGAAGTAGCACTGAATTAAAGCACTACTTCTTTTTTCTTTTTTATTACTCCTCATAATTATAGAGAAAACTTTCAATCTCTTCTAAAAGCTCAAGCCTTTCTGCCTTTGAAATCATAGTCCAGTGAGTATTTGGCATTACACCAAGCTGTTTGTAGCAATACTTATTTATTGCAGTGTTAAGTATGCTATAAATATTTTCCCGATCATCATCTAATATTCTCTTTTCTAAATACTGCTCTTTCATTCTTGTTCTTTCAGAAAGTTTAGCTATAAAGCTTTTTTCATCATCATATTCTTTTTCATGAATTAACTCTAAAATATTCACAAGACATTTTACACTTTCAAATGATAACTTACTTACATCATACCATTTTATAAAGTTTTCATAAAGCCTTGAAAATGTTTTAGATGACATTTTTAAGATTTCTTCATGTTTTTGCTTTATAACCTCTCTTTCAAGAGAAGCAAAAGTTATTTCTCCGACTATTATCTTGCTTACAATTATGCTTACAAGCTTCTTATTATTCATGATAATAACCCTCCTCATATATTTATTTTTATGTATTATACCAGCTTTGAGCCTATTTTACAATACCTATTCTACATTTTTTGACAAAACTTTAAAATGTTATTTAAACTAAATAAGAAGATATTATGAGTTTATATAACATCTAATATTTTTAATACATTTTTATATTTTTTTAGTTTCATTATTTTTTCAAATAAGTCAAATCTTCAAATATAATTATACGTAGTTTTATATAACTTGTAAATCCCTATATTATTATTTCTATTCATTGTAATTTTTTCTATTTATAATTATTATTTATGGAAAAATAACTTATATTCTATAAAATCATTATCTTTAGTATCAAAATTTTCTATTGACACTAAATCCACATTTTTATATTTTGTTTTGTATGTTTGTATATTGTAAACCGAACTTACTTCACCACTACTTTCATATGCATACTCTACATTATTTTCCGTAGCTATAAGCTTTACGCCAAGCCATCTTAAAAATTCATCAAAATTATCAATTTTATTTCCTAGCTTACATGAAAAGTCTGCTAAAGTACTATCACTACTTTCAAAAGTTTCTTGAAGAAGTAAAAGTATCCAAGAAAAAGCTTCATAATAGCAATTATTTAGTGTGTAATTAATCATTATATTTATTTCATCATACTCTTTTTGTGATATTAATTCTCTTATGAGCTTTGAAAGTTCAAGTAACGAATCTATTTCATTTGAGTCTTTAAGATTATTATTATTCATATAATCATCTGTTTTTTTTATTTTTACCACCCCTTTTTTAGTTAAAGGCTGTTTTTCAGTTATTATATCATTCTATTTACTGATTTTCAATATTTTTCCTTTATATAATTGCAATTTAAAATTTACTAAAGTATTGATAATTATATGATTTTATCACATAATATTAGTAAGGATTTCATTGTTTTTGAAAGGATGTGATAAAAATGGAACTTGCAAAAATTACTTCAAAAGGACAAATAACACTACCTATATCTATTAGAAGACGCCTTAACTTAAAAGATGGTGATAAGGTAGCATTTATCGAAAAAGATGGTAATTTCATCATTATAAATCCAATATCTATTGCAATAGACAATGCTAGAAACGCCTTTAAAGGAGAAGCAGAAAGACTTGGCTTAAAAACTGAAGAAGATGTTGCGTGCCTTGTAAAGAGTGTAAGAAATGAAGAAAAAAGGAAGTGACTAATTTTATAATGAGAATAATGCTAGATACTAATATAATTATCTATTATTTGATATTAAAAATTTAAAATAAAAGTAACAAGATTTATTTACCTTGTTACTTTTTCTAAACATTTTTTATTTCATAAGCCACATATTATTATTAATTGAATTTACTAATGCCTTAAGAAAAAAATTAACTTACTTTGAAATTATACGTATTATTTCTGACTCTTCAGAAAGAAACAACTTTTTTGCACTTTCAAACTCTGCTCTCATTTTTTCATATTCTTCATGCTTACTTAACGCCTCTTTTGATTTCTTTACTTCTGATAAAATGGTAGAAACTACAAACTGAGCTGTTTCAAGTGACGGTTTAGACACTTCTATACCTGAAAAAACATCAGAGTATTTTTTTAGGTCTGTAAAAAACTCACTATCACTTGGCATTTTTGATATTTTCTTCATAATTGGAAGTATTTTCATAAACTCTTCATACACTCCAGTTATATCTTCTATAGGTTTGCCTTCTAAGTTTAAGTAATAAGATATAAAGTCATAGTTTTCAAGTATTGCATAAAACAACCTATCATGTAAAGAATCCTTAGCAATTTTAAAGTAATTATTTTCATACCACTCCTGCACTGCAAAAGCATTTACAGGTTTACGTTTTTTTATTCTCTCTTCGTTTCTTTTTTCTATTTTCTTTACTTCCATATCTACCTTATCATTAAATGCCTTCTTAAGCCTTCTTAGTGCTATAAGTACCATTTCATTTGCAAAACATGTAGAACTTAAAGGATATTCATGAGTTTCTATACTACTTTCCCGAAGCTTGCCACCATTTCCATATAAATCGCTTAAATACCTATTTATAGCTATTTTACCTGAAACAGGATAGATAACAAACTCACCATAATTTCTATCTGAGTGCCATATATCACCTTTAGTTAGATAGCCTACTTTAAGAGGAGAATTAGTTCCATAGATTTCTTCATCTAACTTAAACAGTTCTTCTTCTTTTTTCTTGATACTTATGAGCTTTTTTTGGTACTCTTCAAATTTATCACTAAGCACACATTTTCTGAGCCCTGCACCTTTACGTCCTTGTCCTTCATTTAAAGATTTCAAAATTTCCACTTTACTTTCCTCCATTCAATTAATTAGAAAAAAACTCAAAAGTTATACTTTAATTTGCACCTCCTAAAAAAATTATTTTAAAGATTAAGAATTTATTTTTTACTTTGGTATTCTATCAAATATTATCTAATATGTCAATACTTAGAATAAACAAGTACTGACTAAATTAATAATCAGTACTTGTTTTATTTAATTAAGTTTCCTTTCAATTTTTTGTTCAAGTTCTTTTACACGCTCTTTTTTATCATGGTATATCTTTTGTATAATATTACACTCTTCCTTATAATTTTCAAGGCAATTATTCATATTATTATTTTCACGCTTTATTATTGATATTACCCAAAATACATCTTCAAATGCCGGCTTAACTATTTTTTCTTCATACATACTATCTGATTTTAGTAAAGTTATAACTTCCATGTTTGAAGTATTATACTTTTCTTTTTTTAGCTCATCTAAAATAAACGAATCATATATACTCTTTATATCTTCTTTAGCTAAAACATCACATCCATACTCAGAAATATAATAGGTTACAAAATCAATATTTGATACAAGCCTAAAGAAAAACTCTTCAAATTCAAGTGGAATGTATCTGGAGTATGTTCTGGAGAATTCTTCAATTGTCAAGTTGTTATTATACCTATGATACTTTTTTTGACTCTTCTTTTCAGCTTTTTCCTTTTTAATTTTCCACTTTCTATACAGCCGTTTTACAAGTAGTGTGTCTTTTTGGTAGAGCCTTCTCATCGCTATAATTATAAAGTTGTTCGAAAGAAAAGTATCTATGGTTGAAATTGACTTAGTTTCTATTCTATCTAGCTCCATTAACTTTCCATTGTACATAAGTCCATATTTGAAAGTATTTTTGTTAAACATTCTTTTTGAAAAATCAATGCTAAACCTTCCTACATTTTCTATTTTGCATGCCGGTTGAAGTCCATGTCTTGAAAGATTTTCATGCATTGCCTCATAACCTATCTTTAACGTTCCTACCTTTCCATAGATTTTTTCCTTAGCTAACTTTATCCTTTTTTCTACATCTCTCATCTCTAAAACTGCTTCTCTATACTCATCAAAAATATCTAGAGTTGCAATTAATCTTAAGTTTACTTTTACTACCTCATACTCTTCGTCTAAAAATAGTAATTCCATGATTTTTTCCTCCTTAATTATATATTGGACCGGTTTATTTTCTTTGAACATATTTTAGAATACCAGTTATTCAAAGTCAACTGGTATATACAAGTTTTATAGCATTTATCCAATTTATTATTTACATAAAGTAAAGAATATAAATATAGGCAAAGAAATTTTTTCCTTACCTATACATTTTTCTTAACTTTCTTCTTTTGCTATTTTTCTGTCATAATCTTTTACAAAAGCTTCATCTACATCTTTAGCTACTATTTCTCCACTATACTCTATTATACTATAGCATTGCTGACATTTTGCAAGTATATACTTTTCCTTATCGATTATATTATCAAATCTTACTTCTGTAATTTTATTTCCCAGATTATTAATAATACCAAATTTTCCAGCATTCCTTACTATAATTAGTCCATCTTTTACACTAAAGTATTTAATATAGTCATATTTAGCTTCTGTAAGTCTTTCTCCTTTTTTGTTTAAAAGGCAGTATTTTCCATTTATTTTTGCCGACATTTCTGTAGCATATCTTGAGCATAAATAAATTTCATCATATATGTAGTCTGAAATAACATTTCCGTTTAAATCGACTATTCCAAATTTATCATTTACTCTTGCAATTAAAAGAGAAGAGGTACCGATAAATAGTGGCTGTGAATTAAAGATAAAATCAAATATCTTTTCTCCATTTATATTGCAAACTCCATATTTATCATTTAATTCTATGGCAAATTTGTCATGATGCAGTCTATATATTCTTGAATACTTACACTTAAAAATTTCATTTCCATACCTATCTAAAAGACCATATTTATCATAGTCTTTTTGAGCTATAAAGCAATCTGCACAATTAAAATACACCGGCTTTATATCTAAATATATAACTTTTGTAATTTCACTTCCATCTACTCCTAAAAGACCATACTTTTCACCAATCCGGCATATACATAAATTAGAGTTAGTTCCTTTTATCTCATCATATTTTATCTTAGTAACTTTCTTTCCATTTTTATCTTTAAGTCCAAACTTATCTTTTTTTTCAACTATATACACCATTCCATATTCAGTTACTGACTGATACTTTATTTCGAGTATAACTTTTAAATCTTTGTCAACTACTCCGTACTTTCTATTTTTTCCCTTTACTATACTTCCTTCCTCTAGTGTTTCAGATATAATTTTGTATTCTTCATTCATAATTACTCACATTCCTTTCTTCGCCTTCGCTAAAGCTTCGTCTACGAAAGGCACAAAATTTAATTAAAAATAAATCTCTTTGATTTTTGTTATATATTATGTTATACTATTTGTAGCTGTATAGATAGACTGAAGAGCACGGCGGAGGGAGTGGCGAAAAGTTATCACGTAATTTTATCCCGCATAATTATATGTGACGTGTACCTTTTAAGCACAAACGAGTGTAACATATCCCTCAAAAAATAGGTGGAGTACGTAAACTTATATTTGTTTTTAACAAATTCCGTTAATCTAGCTTGGTACACATAGTAAATGTCTATACAGTTATCTTTATTTAATATATAATAAATCATATCAAACAAGCATTTTACTTATATAATACGTTCTTTTGGCATGTCAATTTTCATATTTATTTTTCAAACTTTTCCTCCTTTAATCAAATTTGGACACTTCTTTCTCCCATACCTTTATTATATATTTATATCAAACATCTGTCAATAATTTTCACTATTGTATCACAATTATATACTCCCCATAGAAATGAAATAGTAGATACCTACTGATACCTACTATTTTCTATTATATTTCTACATTAAGGATTCCATATAACTGTTGATATTGGATTTACTGCATTCCATGGTGAATTTGGTATACTTCCTTCTGCTTTTTTTACATTTATATTTGCTAAATTAGTACAATTAATAAATGCATAATTGTGTATATATATTACACTACTTGGCAAACTTATACTTGTTAAGCCACTGCATCTAGAAAAAGCAGAATCATTAATAAATTTTACACTATTTGGAATACTTATACTTGTCAATCCACTACAACCATAAAATGCATAATTACCTATACTTGTAACTCCACTTGGTATTACTGTATTTTTATAACCAGCTACTAACTCATTATTTAATGTTTTTATAATACAATTACTTCCATTTCCACTATTATATATTTTATTTCCACTTGCTACTGTTATACTTGTTAATCCGTGACAATTTTGAAATGCAGAATATCCAATGCTTGTTAAACTACTTGGCAAACTTACACTTGTCAAACCACTACAATCAGAAAATGCACCAGAACCAATTTTTCTTAAATTATTAGTAAATTCAATATTTGTTAAATTATTTGATTCTCTAAATGAAGATATACCAATTACATTAACTGTATTAGGTAAATAAAAGTCAGTATTATCTTTTCCATTTGCATATCTATATAAAGTTTTCTTGTCTTTACTATATAGTACCCCATCTACATCACAATAATAACTATTATTTTTATCCACTAAAATATTAATTATACTACTACAATAAGAAAAAGCTGAATTTTCTATACTTGTTATACTACTTGGAATACTTATACTTGTTAATCCACTAAATGCCACGCTTCCTATACTTGTTACTGAATTTGGAATTACTGTATTTTGACATCCTAATATTAATTTGTTATTTAAAGTTTCTATAATACAATTACTTCCATTTCCATCATTATACACAGTATTTCCACTTACTACTGTTATACTTGTTAAGCCACTACAATTCGAAAATGCACTACTTCCTATACTTGTTACACTACTTGGAATACTTATACTTGTTAATCCACTACAATTCGAAAATGCTTGACTTCCTATACTTGTTACTGTGTTTGGTATTACTGTACTACTACAACCTTTTAATAATGTATTATTTGAAGTTTGTATAATACAATTACTTCCATTTCCATCATTATACACAGTATTTCCACTTGCTACTGTTATATTTGTTAAGCCACTGCATCCTGAAAATGCCCTTCCTATACTTGTTACTCCTGCTGGCAAACTTATACTTGTTAAACCAGTACAATCCCAAAAGGCAGTATCACCTATAGTCGTTACTTTACTTGGAATATTTATACTTGTAAGACTAGTACAATTTCTAAATGCACCATCATTTATTGTTGTTACATTACTAGTTATTGTTATATTTACTAAAGAACTACAATTGTAAAACATTTCTCTTGCTATACTAGTTATACCTGATGGCAAATTTACACTTGTTAAGCCACCACAATTTGAAAATGTTCTACTTCCTATACTTGTTACACTACTTGGCAAACTTATACTTGTAAGACTAGTACAATTGCTAAATGCTTGTTCTCCTATACTTGTCACACCTGAGTTTATTGTTATACTCGTTAGCGAATTACAGCCATAAAATGCATACCCTCCTATACTTGTTACTTTACTTGGTATTGTTATACTTGTCAATGAACTACAGCCACAAAATGCATAACTGCTTATACTTGTTACTCCACTTGGTATTGTTATGCCTGTTAATGAACTACAGCCATAAAATGCATAACTGCTTATACTTGTTACTCCACTTGGTATTGTTATGCCTGTTAATGAACTACAGCCATAAAATGCATAAGTTTCTATACTTGCTACACCGCTTGGTATCGTTATCCCTGTTAATGAACTACAATCATAAAATGCATATGCTCCTATACTTGTTACTGTGGTAGGAATTACTGTATTATTACATCCAAAATATAATTTATTACTTGAAGTATGTATAATACAATTACTTCCGTTTCCATCATTATATGTTGTGTTTCCATTTGCTACTGTTATACTTGTTAAACCACTACACTTAGAAAATGCATATACCCCTATACCTGTTATATTTGCAGGTATTGTTATACTTGTAAGCGTGCTACAACCATAAAATGCAAAACTATCTATACCTGTTACTGTGGTAGGAATTACTGTATTTTGACAACCAAATTTTAATTGATTATTTGAAGTTTGTATGATACAATTACTTCCATTTCCATCATTATACACAGTATTTCCACTTGCTACTGTCATACTTGTAAGTGAGCTGCAACCTGAAAAAGCTAAACTATCTATACTTGTTACTGTGCTTGGCAAACTTATACTCGTTAAGCTACTACAATTTTCGAATGCCCTTCTTCCTATGCTTGTTAAATTACTAGGTAAGCTTATACTTGTTAGGTCACTACAGTTAGAAAATGCTCCTTCCCCTATACTTGTTACAGTACTTGGAATACTTATGCTTGTTAATGAGCCACATTTAGAAAATGCATAATTTCCTATACTTGTTACTGTGCTTGGAATGCTTATACTTTTTAGTCCGACATAACCCGAAAAAGCATAATTTCCTATTTCTATTCCACTTGCTATTTCAATATTAGATATATTTTTTACATAAGATTCTGTATTCCCAGTATATAAAGTTTCAATCTTACTAACTGTCTTAAATGTTCCATCAGAAATTTCAAACGTATTATTTATTACAAGCTTTGTAACTGATGAAAGTGTTGATTTACCTGATCTAAGAATAACTTTATTACTATCATTAGAATCAGTAATATAACTATAATTATTATAACTAGCAATAGCTACTACTCCTTTTAAATACTCTACTGTTCCTCCAAGTGTAGTATCTAAGCCCCATGATAATCCAGATATTGCACCATCATAATTGTCAATAACTATTCCACATGTGCAATTTTGAAAAGCATTTTCTCCTATACTTGTTACTGTATTTGGTATTTCTACAAGTGCTATATCAATATTATCTTTAAACGCCTCACTTGCTATAGCTGTAACTGTTTTAGTTGTTCCATCTGATATAGTAAATAACTCATTTATTTGTATATTTTGTGCATTACCCTTGTATTTTGTTAATGTTACATTATTTCCACTTACTGTATATTCAAAATTTTCATAACTTGCAGTTTCTTCTTCTTCCATATAGTTTGCAGTAAGCACTGTTGATTCTTCAGCTGTATAGCTATCTCCTGACCTATACTCTGTTCCATCTGTTGCTGTCCATGATTTGAATATTTTATTGGTCTTTTTTGGAGCATACAAAGAAACTTCTAGTGCCTCTCCATATTCTTTTAGCTGTTCTTCTATTATCTCACTAGTTCCACCGTTTAAGTTGTATGTTACCATTACATTATCTGCTTCGATTTCGTATCCAGTAAGTTCTTCTCCTGATACACTCGAAACGTTTTCAAATGAGTCATATAGTGTTCCTTCATATGATACTAAAGTTAATACTCCATCATCTGTATTTTTTATTGTATATCTATATATTATTGTTGTATTTACTGAAGCTATTGCTTCTAACACTTCATTATTTCCATTTCCTAATTTTACTATTAGTTCTGGTGCATCAGTTAGATTAGTTGCTATTTCTTCTCCATTTTCGTTATACATATCTTCATCAAATGTTGCAACTATTGTTACTATTTGTCCTGCCTCATATGTTCCAGAAGTTGGTGATGTTACACTTAAGCTTTGAAGTGCTGGCCCACTTCTATCTATAGTTATAGTCTTTGATGCTTGAGTGCAATTATTTCCTGCTACATCTTTACATGCTCCTGCATTTATTGATACTGTTTGTGTGCATGAACCTGTATTTGTTACTACTAGCGTATATACTCTATTTAATGTTGTTTCACTAAATGCTCCTGCACTTCCTACTGATATTGATATATCTGAGTCTGTAAATGAGCCACTTTCTAGGTCTTCACTAAATGTAAATGTATATGTTATACTTGATGCATTTGTTGTATCTGGCTTATTTGCAGTTATTGTACATGTAGGAGCTGTTGTATCTACATATGTTGTACATGAACTTGAAGTACTATTTGTATTTCCAGCACTATCTTTAAATGCTAAGCTTGCTACTGCTAAAGTATTATCTGCATTTTCTGTAGCATTTGTTACTTGTACTGTTATAACGTTATTACTTATTGATGGACTTCCTACAGTTCCATTATTTACTGTAATCTTACTTACATCATTTACTACTACATTTTCACTCATTGTTATCGTGTAAGTTATTGTTGTACTATTTGTTGGTGTTTTGTCTGTTGTTATACTTGTAATTGTAGGTAGTGTTGTATCTACCACAATTGATGCACTATCTGTAGTCTCATTTTCGTTTTGGGCTATGTCTACAAATGCTCCTGCCTCTACTTCTAGTGTATGTGTTTCATTTCCGTTTACTCCAGTTACTTCTATAGTTACCACGTTATTACTTATGCTTGGAGCTGATTTAGTTCCACTTGTAACTGTTATTTTACTTCCATCATTTACTACTACATTTTCACTCATTGTTATAACGTAAGTTATTGTTGTACTATTTGTTGGATTACTATTAGTACTAACAATTGATGTAATTGTAGGTAACGTTCTATCTATTGTTATTGTTTTAGAAGCTACTTCGTTTTCATTTTCTGCTACATCTGTACATGCTCCTGCAGCTACTGTTACTGTTTGAGTAGTACTTCCTGTGTTTGTTACTACTAGTGTATATTCTGTGTCTGAATTCTTTGTAAATAATCCTTTACTTCCGTTTGTTACTGTT
>JAFVCY010000002.1 GCA_017478805.1 Clostridia bacterium | reverse complement strand
TACTTACTATGCCAGTTACTTTCTCTAAAGTATTTATATATTTTACTAGATTCTAGATTTATACTTCCAGTAAAATTTATTTTAAATTCTTTTTGTCTTATTCCATATGTAAATATATTCATAACTTTACATACATGCCACTATTTCATCATCTACAATTTTTACTTGATTATCTTTAGCATTATTTACTATATATTTAAAGCTTAGTCTCATTATTAAATTTCTACCAAAGCTTCCAAAAATATTATATCAAAATTTTTACCATATTGCAAGCAAAAGATTATTTTTTTAAAACTTTTGTTTTATGTGAATTTTACGACTATCATTTTTTGAGTATGACTTTCCTATTGAATAAAAAGTGAGAGACATATCTATTTATGATATGTCTCACCCTTTGCTATTTTGAAAGCTCTATATATTTGTTCAAGTAGTATAACTCTAAATAGTTTGTGTGGAAATGTTAGTTTTGAAAAAGATATCTTTTCATTTGCTACACTTAATACTTCATTTGAAAGACCAATACTTCCTCCAATTATATAAGTTATGGAAGAGGAAAAGTTTACAAATATATCTTGAATCTTATTTGAAAACTCTATAGAGTCATATTCTTTTCCATTTGGGTCTAAAGCGATAACATAGCTTTTTGGATTTTTGGCAAGTTTATCTAATATTTTTCTTCCTTCTATAGTTTTTATATTCTCTTCTTCGGCTAAAGAAAAAGAGGAAGAAAGGCTTTCATCTGAAACCTCAGTAATTGTGAGCTTAGTATATTTTGAAAGCCTCTTTGTATATTCATCTATTAAATCATTTATTGCTTTTTCTTTTATTTTTCCGCAGGCATATTATATTTATCATACTTCGTACCTCTCAAAAGAAAGAGACTGGCTTGCAAATGAAATATCGGTATTTTCAACATTTTGCTCTTTTAAGTATGAAAATATAGTATCTTTAGCTAGCGCTTCAGTATTATTATTTTCACTTAAGTGGGATAGTATGAACTTAGCTTCAGGGTTATAGCTTAAAGTAGTAGCAATAGCTTTTGCTGTATCTTCATTTGAAAGGTGGCCTTGCATGCCTCTTATTCTACTTTTTATACTTGCAGGATATGGACCGTATTCAAGCATAATTTTATCAAAATTTGATTCTAGTATATTGCAGTTTGAAGTATTTAAAAAGTTCTGCATAGTATCAGAAATATATCCAAGGTCAGTTGCATAAGTAATAGTAGAGTTTTTATCTTTTATATTATATGCACAAGGCATAACTGCATCATGTGATGTCTCAATAACAGTTATATTAAAATCACCAATATCGAAATTGTCTCCATACTGAAGACCATAAATGTCTGCAAGTATGTTCTTTTCACATAAAAGCTCTTGAATGGCAAGTTTGGTTTTTTCAGTAGTATATATTTTAAGCTCGGGGTTATTTTTACAAAGCTGAACAATACCTTTTATATGGTCACTATGCTCGTGAGTTATTAAAACACCGGAAATGTCTTTTATGCTTTTGTTTATTCCGCTGGAGAGCAAGGCATATGTTTTTGTATGTAACGCCAACGTCAACAAGGATTGATGTAGTGTTTGATTCAATTAAAAACATATTACCTTTGCTTGAGCTAAAAAGTGGGTATATGTTCATTTTTCTTCATCATCCTTAATCCATTCAATATCAGCTCCTAGTCCTTTAAATTTCTCAGTAATATTTTCATAGCCTCTAAGTATATGAGAAATAGAGGTAACTTCAGTTGTTCCATGAGCTACTAGTCCTGCTATTATCATAGCAGCACCAGCTCTTAAATCATGAGATGTAACAGGACTACCAGATAGAGCATCAACTCCAGTTATAACGGCTGTAGAACCATGAGCAGAAATGTTTGCTCCCATTTTTATAAGTTCGTCTGTGTATTGAAATCTAGACTCCCAAATATTTTCCACAATCATAGAAGAACCTTCTGCTACTGCTTGCAGTATGCACATTTGAGGTTGCATGTCAGTTGGGAATCCGTGGGTAAGGTAAAGTTTTAATATTAAATGCCTTTGGTCTCTTACTCATAGAAACATACACATCGCTACCATCAATTCTTACCATTGCACCAGCTTCAATTAATTTAGAAGTAATAGGCTCTAAATGTTTTGGAATACAGTTTGTAATTTTAACATTTCCTTTAGTTGCAGCAGCAGCTACCATAAATGTTCCAGCTTCAATTTGGTCAGGAACTATAGAATAACTATACTTTTGATGTAGTGACTTTACACCAGTTATTTTAATAACGTCAGTTCCAGCACCTTTTATTTTAGCTCCCATTGAGTTTAGAAAGCTTGCTAAATCAACAATATGTGGCTCTTTAGCAACATTTTCAATAGTTGTTACGCCTTCTGCAAGAGTTGCAGCAAGAATTGCGTTTATTGTTGCGCCAACGCTTACTACATCTAGGAAAATATTATTTCCAAGAAGTGACTTATTCCTTGAAGCATATACATTTCCATTTTTTACTTCAACGGTTGCTCCAAGTTTCTCTAGAGCTTTTATATGTTGGTCAATAGGTCTTGCTCCTAAATTACAACCGCCAGGAAGAGATATTTGAACTTTATCAAATCTTCCAAGCATACTTCCAAGTAAGTAATATGAAGCTCTAAATTTTGATGTAAGAGAAGGAGAGGCAATACCTGCATGCACCTGAGTATTATCAATTATAATCTCATTTTTATTAATATATTCTATTTTAGAGCCAAGATGAGTTAATATTTCTATAAAAGCTCTAATATCACTAATATCTGGCACATTTTGTAAATGGCATTTCCCATTTACTAAAAGCGTAGCTGGAAGTATTGCTACTGCAGAATTTTTAGCTCCACTTATTTTAACAGTTCCTTGTAACCTACAAGGACCATTTATAACGAATTTTTCCATAAATTTCCCCCTATAATTCTTTGGTAATTTATTGCCAAGTAAAACCTAGATTAGTATATCATAAATAGATATAAAAAACAACAAATAATTAACATTTTGATGAATAGTTTGGAATATTTGGAATAAATGGATTAAGTAATATGTTTGGAGTGTTACAAGTTAAATTCTTAAGGCTATTTTCTATGCATAGAAAGTTAGAAAAAAGCCCAATATTTGCACCTGTTATATAGTGACAGTTTCCAATGGGAAATTTACATCCTGAAAAAAGAAGCAGTGTGCTAGGACTTATCATAGTAATCACCTCCTAATTAAATTATATGCTTTTTATGTAAAAAAAGATACAAAAAGTAGGAGAATATTATCTATTCTCCTGTTAGCATTTCAAGTATTTTATCATGAACTTCAGTGCTACGTTCTTGCCAGTTCTTGGATACAATTTTTGCATCCTCTTTACTACCAGTTTGAATCATTATATTAAAGATTTCTTCATTTCCGTCTTTTATATAACAATTAACATTGTAGCTTCCATCTTTAAGTGGAAGCATAGATGCACCAATTTCATATTCTTTTTTTATTTCTACAATATTACTAGATATCATTTTTTTCAGCTTATAAAGGTCAAGACCGGGTATAAGCTCTAAAAGTTCTTCTAAAGTCTTCTTTCCATTTTCTGTTACAGAGTATACGTTTGTTCCATCAGATACATCTAGAGCGATAAATTTGTTCTTCTTTAAAGCCTCTAAATACTCACATATATCGAAATATGTTATATCATCGACACTACAGCATAAGTTTACTATTTGGTCTACTGATAGTGGTTTCTTTGCAGTGTCTAATATATATAATATTAATAGTTTTTTGTCAAAAATTTGAAAATTTTCTATCAAAATATGTCACCACACTTTACTTTTTAATACAAATATGATACCATACATTTAGTAAAAAATAAAGAAAGAGGTGCAAAAAAATGAAAGATTTATTAAGAACTTTTATTGTAGCAATTGATGGACCAAATTCTAGCGGGAAATCTAGTCTTGCTAAAGAGCTAGCCAAAAGGCTAAATATAACATACATAGATACAGGAGCTATGTATAGAGCACTTGGTTATTATTTCTTGGAAAAAGGGTATGAAATGACTGATGAAAGTGCAAGACTTCACATGAAGGAGCCAAAACTAGAGTTTGGCTTCAAAGATGGAAAAACAGCAGTTATATTAGACTCTAAAGATATCTCTATAGACATTAGGACACCCGAGATTGCAATGGCAGCATCTAATATTTCTAAGCTTCTTCCAGTTAGGGAGTACTTAGTTCAGCTTCAAAGAGATATGTCTAAGAGTAAGTCAGTTGTAATGGAAGGAAGAGACATAGGCACAGTTGTATTTCCAAATGCTGAAGTAAAAATTTATCTAACAGCGGATATAAAAACTAGAGCTTTAAGAAGGAAGGAAGACTATAAAAAAATAGGTAAAGAAATAGCTTTAGATGAAGTTATAGCTGAGATTGAAAAAAGAGATAAGCAGGATATGGAAAGGGAAAATTCACCCCTTAAAGTAGCAGAAGATGCAGTAGTTTTTGACAATTCTGAAATGAGTTTTGAAGAGACTGTAGAAAAAGCTCTTGAGATAATTAATGAAAAAGTAAATTAAATTGTTAGCAATTTTCATCTATAACAAAGCATACAAAATCACAGATTAAAAATAATCTGTGATTTTGTAGTTAATTTTTAAGCATACCATTTGTATACTTTAAAGAAGTGTGCATAGAGCTTCGTCAGCTATGATGTGCCTATATTCACGGTCAGCTTTACTTTCAGCTATAGCTTCTATAAGCTGTTCTTTTACCTTAGTTGTGAGGCTTTTTGTACCAAGTTCTACCTTCTTTTCTGTCTTGAGCTCAGCGCTTTGCTGCTTCGGTTCGCTGTTTATTTCAGCTTTTATTATACTGAAATGGGAAGAGCTTTTTTTATGTATTTTACCTTCTAATTTTTTCGCATATTTATGTTACTTATAAGGTTTTCACATAATCATGTGATGTTATTTCGATTTCCTACATGTATAATTGTATTATACTATACATAATGTATCAAGTGCTGTTTTCAATTACTTATATTTGTCTTATATTTAAATATTTAATTTACATAAATATATTGCTTATATCAATACTAATTAAAATTTTGTCATGCTATATTTTAGTTTCTATTTTTTCTTGCAAACATCACAAATATATGTTAGTATATTAATGTACTTATTGTAATAGCAATAGGCTAAAGTTCAAAAAATTACAGAATATATATCTGAATATTATAATATAGACTATAGTGAGGCAACTAGACTTTTCTATCATTCAAAGATATATAAAAAGCTTGAAAATGAAAAGATAAAAATGTGGTACTATAGTAGTCATGCGTTATTTGAAATGTTTGTAGAAATCCAAAATACAGGAAGATGCAAAATTGATGGAGGATATATAAATGGATAAACAAATAAATGATTTTATAATTTTCTGCATTGAAAAGTATAAATTTTGTAAAAAAATTGATGGTGAAGAAGCATATAATTTATTTGAAAAATATGGACTATTTAAATATTTAACCGATGGATATGATGTTTTACATACGCAAGGTGAAGACTATATTATAAATGATATTTGTGAGTATATAGATTTACGAAAATAATAAACCCCCATGCTGCCTAAAAAAATTGACATGGGGGTATTATATTACTCTTCTAAAAAAGCTTTAAATCATATTTTTGCATAGTATCATTTAGCTTTATATATTTTTCTGTAGACATTTTAGAAAGTGGAAGTCTTACAGGTCCTACGTTATATCCAAGTGTATTCATAGCCTCTTTAATTGGAATAGGATTAACATCGATAAATAGGTCGTTCATTATGTCTAAAAGTTTTTCATTTGTCTGTCTTGCCTTAGTTAAGTTAGAATTGAAGTAGGAATTGCATAAAAATACCATTTCTTTTGGCAATATATTACTAGTAACAGATATAACACCTTTACCACCAAGAGCTAGAATTGGAAGAGTAAGGTTATCATTTCCACTATATACAGAAAAGCTTTCATCAGTACCTGCAATTATTTTAGCAACCTCTACTAAATCAGTGCTTGCCTCTTTAATTCCTACTATATTTTTAATCTTTGAGAGCTTTATAACCGTTTCAGGATTAATACTTACACTTGTTCTACTAGGTACATTGTAAAGGAGTATTGGAATAGAAACGCTATCAGCAATTTTTGAGTAATGCTCATAAAGACCATCTTGATTACATTTATTGTAGTAAGGAGTAACAATTAAAAGACCATCTGCGCCGGCTTCTTCAGCATATTTAGATAGATATATTGCGCTTTCAGTATTGTTACTACCAGTTCCAACAATAATTTTTACTTTACCTTTTGAAGCGGATACTGCACGTTTAATTAACTGTTTTTTCTCGTCTAATGAAAGAGTACTGCTTTCACCAGTTGTTCCAATAACAATAATTGCCTGAACCCCTTCTTTTATTTGATTAATTATTAACTCTTCAAATTTATCATAATTTATGCTATAGTCACTGTTCATCGGAGTAACAAGTGCAGTTCCTACTCCTTCAAATAATACTTCTTTTTTTAAATCTTCCATATAATAACACCTCTTTCATCAGTATATGAGAATAAATATTAATATATAACCATGAAAAAATATAGAAAAAAATATTTAAAAATACAAAATATGATGTTAATGAAGAAAGAATAATAATTATAATAATTATAATTTATTTTCTAAGGTAAATTACTTGATAAAATGATATTTTTATGCTAAACTTTTTTTAGCTATAATATATAGTCTTTAAAATATTTTTAAGGAGGAAAACGATTATGAAACAAAATGTTGAAAATAAGCTGATGCTTGAGTCTACGATAGAACCATTTGATATGGCTAAAAAAGATAAAGTAGAATTTTCATTTTTAGGAGGAGGAAAGTATTTAAAGATAGAAACAAAATGTTATGATGGTGCAAAGGAAAATGAAAACTTGATAGTTATTGAAAATAATGAAATAACAAAGCCTCTTTTTGAAGCAGTTATAAAAATGATGATAAAAAAATAATAAGTAAAAAAATATTGACCTAGCTTTTTTGCTAGGTCAGTTTCTATGTAAGTAAATATCTAATTAGTTACAGCAACAACATATGATTATAAGTACTAGGATTATTAAGATCCAGCAGCAACATCCACCACCGAATAGTCCGCATCCGCCATTATTGTTTTGATTGCATCCGCAAGAGCATCCGCAACCGAATCCACTGTTTTGGTTGCATCCGCATCCACATCTTTCATCTATCATGGTAAATTCCCTCCTTTTACTAAAGTGAACTTAAATTTTAATTTAGAGAATTTAAGTTCAATGGTGTAGAGCATTTATCCGAGTTAATTATTAAAAAGATAAAAGCAAGGGCTATAAGCAGTACAAAAAGTTCGCTATTATTCATATAAATGTCACTCCTTAAGTTATTATGTGTTGCTTTTTAGTTTTTTCAAACTTAATATACTATATGAATTATATCTAAAAGTGTTACAAGTTTTATTGTAACTTTATAAAAAATATGTTAAAATATACATAAATTGCAAGAAAAAAAGTAAAGAAGGGGAGAAAATAGTAGTGCTAAAAAAAGGTGATAATTTAGAACTAGAGATTATAGACTGTGGTATGGACTTTGAAGGTATAGCCAAAGTAGATAATTTCACTGTATTTGTGCTAGGAGCAATAGTAGGCGAAAAGGTGCTTGCAACTGTTATAAAAGTCACAAAAACGTACGCCATAGCAAAAGTTGATGAGTATATACTTAAGTCAAAATATAGGCGCGAAAGTGTATGTGAGGTATCAAATAGGTGTGGAGGCTGCCAGGCACATCATATTGAATATAACTTTGGCTTAGAGATAAAAAGAAATAATATTTTAAGCCTATTTAGAAAGCAAGTATTAGATAGTGTAGTAGTTCAAAATGTAATAGGTATGGGGCTTACATATTATTATAGGAATAAAGCTCAATATCCTGTACGTAAAATTTGCAAAGTAAATAAGATAGGATTTTACTCTAAAAAGAGCCATAGCATAATAGAAAATAAAGGCTGCTTTATACAAAATAGAGTAATAGATATGCTGGCAAAGATTATTTTTGACAAATTAATATCACTTGGCTTTTCTATGTATAGCGATGAGGAAAAATGGGGAGATATAAAGCACATAATAATAAAAAGAGGGTATCATACCTCTCAAATTATGGTAGTAATAGTAGTTTCAAGAAAAGAACTTATGCAAGATTTAAGGTTTGCCAAACTTATTGAAGATATTGGAAAAGAAAGAATAACTTCCTTCTTTCTAAACTTAAACAGTGAAGATACAAATAAAATACTTGGCGTACAAAGTGCTTTAATTTACGGTGAAAAATATATTACAGATAAAATAGGAGACTGCACTTTCTATATCTCACCAAAATCCTTCTTTCAAGTAAATACCGTTCAAGTTGAAGTTTTGTATAACCTGCTAAAAGAAAAGCTAGAGTTAAATAAAGAGGATGTGCTTTTTGATTTGTATAGCGGAGTTGGAACTATCGGAATATTTTTAAGTAAATATGTTAAAGAGGTATATGGAATAGAGATAGAAGAAGAAGCAGTTCTTATGGCAAATATGAATATATCTTTAAATGAAGTTACAAACTGTGAATATATAGCAGGAAGTGCAGAAGAAAAGATAGAAGAGTTTAAAATGAGAAATATTAATCCTGATATTATAGTAGTTGACCCACCAAGAAAAGGTTTAGATGAAAAGTGTATTGAAAATATTTTAGAGTTAAAGCCTAAAAAAATAGGGTATGTTTCTTGCAATCCCGCAACACTTGCAAGAGATTTAAAGCTTTTAAGCGATAAGTACGATATAGGTGTAGTTACGCCTGTTGACATGTTCCCATATACATCTAATGTTGAATGCGTAGTAGTTCTACATCAAAAAAAGGAAAATGTGTAGGTATATAATTAGTATATAATATGTTGTTTAGATAAAAATAAATTTAGAAATATGAATATGATGAAGAATAAAGGAAGGTAATATATGAAGGTTTTAATTACGGGCGCATCTTCTGGAATTGGAAGGGATTTTGCAAGATTATTAAAAGATAGTTATGATGAAATTGTAATTGTTTCAAGAAATAAAGAGGCACTTAATAATTTAAAAGATGAGATTCAAAGAGGTTCAAACGCTGTAGTAAAAGTAGTTGCCACAGATTTAAGTATAGAAGAAAATGTAATAAATGTATATGAAGAAAATAAGGATATGGACTTAGTTATAAATAACGCAGGGTTTGGCGATTTTGGAAAATTTTCTGAAACTGATTTAGAAAAAGAGCTATCTATGATAAATACAAATATAACTGCTCTACATATACTAACTAAGCTATACTTGAAGTCAATGAAGGAGAAAGATTCAGGACATATACTAAATGTAGCATCAATTGCAGGGTTTATGCCTGGACCACTTATGGCAACATATTATGCTACTAAAAATTATGTAGTTAGATTATCAGAGGCAATTTATGAAGAACTAAGAAGAGAAAAATCAAATGTGAAGATAAGTGTTTTATGTCCTGGTCCAGTTGATACTAATTTTAATAATGTAGCAAATGTAAGTTTTGCTTTAAAAGGTTTAAAAAGTATAGATGTAGCAAGCTATGCACTAAAACACTTAAATAGATTTTACATAACTTTAGGACTTGGCGTAAAACTTGCAAGATTTGGTGCGCATTTTATGCCTAGCTTACGAATGGCAAGAATTGCATATAATGTACAAAAAAAGAAATTGTAGAGTATAATTTTAGAAAGGAAAATAATATGGATAATGTTGAGGATATAATAAAGTCAAGGCATTCAGTGCGTGAATATTTGAGTAAAGAAATAGAAAGTGAAAAAGTAGATAGGCTAAATGAAACTATTGAAAGTATAAATAAAGAGGAACAGTTAAATATCCAGCTTGTTATAAATAATCCTGAAGCTTTTGATAAGTTCATACTTCATTATGGAAGATTAAAAAACGCATCTAATTATATAGCATTAATTGGTAGAAAGACTGAAAATCTAGAAGAAAAAATAGGTTATTCCGGCGAAAAAATTGTCCTTATTGCTCAAAGCTTAGGATTAAATACTTGCTGGGTAGCTGGTACATATAGCAAAGGAAATGTTAAAGCTATTATAAATTCAGGTGAAAAATTAGTATGCATTATTGCAATTGGTTATGGTGCAAATCAAGGAGTAAATAGAAAAATGAAAAGTTTTTCAGATGTATCTCTTAGCACTGATGTTCCAAATTGGTATAGAAGAGGTGTAGAGTTTGCACTATACAGCCCAACAGCCATGAACGAACAAAAATATAAATTTGAGCTAATCAGTGAAAGAAAAGTTATGCTAAAGCCTGGAATAGGTCCAATGACAAGAATAGATAAGGGAATAGTAAAATATCATTTTGAGCTAGGTGCAGGAAAAGAAAATTTTGAGTGGGCATAATGTAAAATAATGTAAAATTAGACAAAAATGTTATAAAAAAAGTAATAGATATTTTTTCCTTTAATAATGATATTTTAAAATAATATTGATTTTTTGAATGAAATGTGGTAATATATTTACATAAATATTACTGCATTTTTTGTTTATTATACAAAAAAGTAATAAATTCTTTAACTAAGGAGGACATAATCATGGAAAAAAGTGCTACTCACCTTAAGTTCATAAGTCATAGAGGCGAAAAAGTAGTGTACTACGAAATAATAAACGCAAGTGGTAGGCTTAAGTTTTCACGGCCTTTAAATCCTGAAAAAGTTGATTATTCCAAATTATCCTTTTTGGCGGATATAATGGTTCTGCATGAAGAAACAAGTAAAAATGGATATCCAAAGATACAAGCAGGTGAAGTAGTATCTCAGATACCTAATGAAATATTAAGTAATGCTTTTGCATTTGAACTTGTATTTGCAAGTAATGATAGAACAATAAATTTCTTCCCTGAACAAAAATTACTTGGTGGTTCTGTAACGGTTATTCGCACTTACAAATTAAGAGATGATATGTCAAGACCAGCAGTTATTTTAACCAAGTATCCAGAAGAGGAAGCAGACATTCCTATTAATATGTCAGCAAGTGAGTTTTCTCAAATAAAGGAATATATGAAAACTAATAGGTTTTAATTGTAAAATTTTGGAGGAAGAAACATGGTAAATAATAAAATAATTATTTTTTTACGTATAATTGCATTTGTCTTAAGCATAGCTTGCGTTTTTCTTATCTCTACAATTATAATTATACTAACACATGGTGATTCATTTGGAATTGTAATTTCAGTAATTTTTGCAATGGTAGTAAATTCAATACTTTCATATTTCTTTTTCCTTCATCCTAAATATGATGAAGAGGCTGTAGAAATATTTGAGCAAGAAGTCTTGAATCTGAAACAAAGGCTATCAAATGAAGAAGAAACATTAGTAGAAATACGTGAAGATACGGAAGTTGAGTTTGGAGATTTTGAGTGTAAAGCCAAAATTGATGAAAATGGGAAAATTGTTTGCACTGTAAAAATCCCTGAACAGTTGCTTACATTCAATACTTATGAGGAATTTGCAAATTATTTTGAATTGCCAAAAAATAAGAAGAAATCAAAAAAATAAACATGACTAATAGTAGTATGAGTAATATAAAAGAACTGTAAATTATAGCAGTTCTTTTATTTCGTTTTTACATAGATTTCCAAAATTTGGAGTGAATAGCAGTATAAATTTTGATATAATCTAAAAAATTAGTTTGTAGTTTTCTAAAATAATTTTTAGGAGGATGTGAAATATGGAACAAGAAATGAAAAGAAAGTTTGTAGCTATGATTGCAAGTAATCAAATAAGCAAACCGTATTTTTACTTAGCACATGGGCCGGATAAATTTGATTGTGCAGGACTTGTATGGTATGTCTTTCATGAGTGCTTTAATATTAACGTTTATGATGGGGGTATAGGTAACTATGATGTAACAAAGATAATGACAAGTAATGTAGGAATAATAACACTTCTAGATGAAAAATGTGAGAATAAAGATATAAGCTATTTTAAAAAAGGTGACATAATAAAGCATAAGGAAGAAATACTAGAGCAAATAAGGAGTCGAAAATATGAACCCAGTCCAGTAAAAAGTGTATTTATTTCAAAAGAAAATGGAGACAAAAGAGGACTAGGAATACCAACGGTAATGGACAGGGTAATACAACAAGCAATAGCACAAGTATTATCACCAATATACGAAAAACAATTTAGTGAAACAAGTTATGGCTTTAGACCAAATTGTTCATGTGAAGACGCAGTTAAAAAGTTGTTAGAGTATTTTAATGAAGGATACATCTGGGGAGTAGATATAGACTTACAAAAGTTCTTTGATACTGTATGTCATGATAAATTTATATCTATCATTATGAAAATAGTTCATGATGGAGACTTAGTATCATTAATAAGAAAATATCTAAAAAGTGGCGTAATGGAAAATGGCGTAATAAGTCCTACAAATGTAGGAACACTGCAAGGTGGTATTTTATTACCCCTACTATCAAATATAATGCTAAATGAACTAGATAAAGAACTTGATAAAAGAGGGCTAAAGTTTACGCGTTATGCTGATGACTGTATAATAGCAGTAAAAAGTAAAAAAGCAGCAATTAGGGTAATGGAAAGCATAACAAGG
>JAFVCY010000037.1 GCA_017478805.1 Clostridia bacterium | reverse complement strand
ATTCCAAAAAATACAACAAGACCAATTAAAATAACAACTAAAACTATTAATACTATTATATCTGCATTACCTTTTTTCATATATAACCTCCTAATATTTACATAAATATTTTAGTATATAATAGAAAAATATACAATACATTTTTTTCAAAAAAAATAATATTTTATTCTATTTTTCACTAAAAAAACTCTAAATTCTACAAAAGCTCATATGAAACAAAAGCTTTTCCGCTCTTTACTTTTACCTCAGCTATTGCACCATTTATAACTGGCATACAAGGGTCTTTATGTGAAAAGTCTGCATCGTAAACTATAGGAATAGTTTTTTCATTTAATATACTATCCATGAGGCAAGATTTTACATCATAGCCACAATTTGATAAATTTGCTCCAAATCTTCCAAATATAACTGCTTTTGTATATTTAAAATATTCAAGTTCATTTAGTTTCCAAAGAGTTCTAATTACTTCTTCATGACTTAACTCACAATTATCAAAATACCAAATTACTCCATCTTCTTTGTATTTTTCATTAAAACTATTTATTCCATCATATTTAGTTCCGGCAAGCTCTGCAATTATATCTAAACACCCACCTATTATTCTTCCCTTTACATTTACTTCTTCTCTATTTAACACATTCCAATATACCTTTTCTGTAAGATTTGGTGGCTCTAGTCCTGTAACTTTTGGAGTTCCTTCTTCCTCATATAATTCATAACTTTCAAATGAAAGTTTTTCATTTGTTATTAGTTTCAAGAAATCCTTTTCACTATCAAATATTTCTTCTTTGCCATATGAACCATAGTTCTTACCATAAATACTTGCAATATCATATTTAGTAGTTATGGTGTACAGAAGTCCTGTTGGATCTGAAAAGCCACATACAAATTTAGGATTTTGAGCTAGAAGTTCAAAGTTTACATATGGTAGAATTTCTACTAAGAATTCTCCACCTGCTGCACATAAGATTAAATCTATATTCTCACTTTTAAACATTTCATTTATTTCTTCTGCTCTTTCTTTTGCTGTCGCACTTCTTCCTCTTATATCACTATATAGATTTTTAGACAGCACTAAGTTATATCCTAATTTTTTTAGTCTTCTTTCAGAGTTTCTATATTTATTTGCATAAAGCTCATTTGAAGAGCCGGCAGATGGTGCAGGAACACCAATTGTGCTACTAGTAGTTATAAATTTTGGATAGTTCATTTTTTACCTCCTACTTACTATTTAATTATACATATAGTTATATAGCGTTCTAACAAGCATTTCACTTCCTACTTCATTTAAATGAACTTTATCATTAAGGAAACTACCTTTTACTATATCTAAGTGATATAGAAGGACTAAAATATATGATATAGCCCTTAATATATCTAATCTTTTATAATACTTTTTTTCCATAATACTTTCATAATCATCACTTAATTATATTATGTACATCAATTTGATTAAATGGTACACAAATACCATTTTCATCAAGTACATCTAATATTGTATCTAATGAATCTCTTCTTACCTGAAGTTTAAACTGAGGATTACAAGTAACTTCAAATAAATGCTGAATACTTGAATCTGCAAGTTCTGCTACACCTAAATATCTTGAAGACTCAACATTATTATTTCTTTTTAACTTTTCTTCTATTTCATTTGCAACTTCTTTTGATTTTATGCGAGGTATATCATATGGAAGTGGTGCTCTTACATATACTAATTTTGAAGACAGTTTTACTTCCTCAATATTTCTATTTGCAATAGATACCACATCTCCTGTTTTTAAATCCATTATTTTGGTAGTTTTTAGCCCAATTACCATAACTTTTCCTTCCATATCTTTATATTTTATAATATCTCCTACTTGAAAATATTCATCAGAAAGTATTGTACTTCCTCTTATAACATCTTTTAGAAAGTCTTGCACGGCAAGTCCAAATATAACGCCAAGCACGCCTACACCTGCTAGCATTGAACTTATGTCTACTCCATTTACCTGAAGTATGATAAATATCGTTATTACTATAAATACATTTCTAATTATACTTCTAATTAATTTTAAGTAAGTCTTTCCTTTATTACTTTTTAAAAGTTTAGATGTACTGTTTTTTTCACTTTTATTTATTATATTTTGAACTAATTTATATAGTAAAAGACTAATTACTATAACAAGTGCTGTATATATTACTCTTGTCTGTAATACATTTTTCCAAAAATTTTCTATATTTTCCATTTTATTTATGTATTTTTACCTCTTTCCTCTTTTTATATCAATTATTTATACTACAAATTGTATATATTACATATAACTACAAGTAGTGAAATTAATGCATTTAATGATGTAATTATTACAAATTTTTTTCTTTAAGTTATAACGCTTGCGTAGATAAATATATAATTTCAAAAATATTATATTATTTTTTTTCTAAAAATGCAAGACAAAAAACTTAGCATATATAACCAAAAATTTTAAGCATATATCATTATTTGAAGATATATAGAAAAAATGAGTGAAATATTTCACCCATTTTTTGTATTCTATAACCGCTGAATTATTATTTCTTTTTCAGCTACTTCTTCTTTTTATTTTCTTTTCTTTCATTTACCTTCTCTTCAAACTTTTTTCTTCACTTAGCTCTATGTTTCTGTATTTTTCTAGCTTTATCAAGGCATATACATTAAGCCCCTTATATATTTCGCCAATTATTAACCAAATATCAATACCATTACCAGTAATTATTACTTTTGCAAGCTGTTCAAGCATTAAAAACACTAAAATGCAATATAGTAATTGTGAATAGATTGATTCTTTTATTGCCCTAAATGTAAAAATCACATGTGCTGTATACACTACTACTTCAAATGCAAATAGAGCTCCAAGAACCAAAGAAAGAAAAACTTCTTCATTAATAAATTCTTTTTTCAGCATTAATGTAACCATGTATACTAAAGCGATTAATGCTAAAAGTGCAAATATAGTTGAAAAAACATCTGAAACTTTTAAAATAATTTGGCAAATCTTTTTCATAGCAATTTTCATTTCTCAAAAAAATTTTTTTCTTCCTAATCAGTAGTTCATATATAGTTCACCACCTTTTGCAAGAATTATCATGCAAGTTCAAATTTTAATTTACATAATTATGCACTAAATTTACTAAAAAGTCAATATCATATATACTATATTCAAAAATATATTTTATATACCTCAAAATTTATATAACAAAATTCTATAATTATAAATAACCCCTAAAATAAAGTGCAATAACAAATTATTTTAGGGTATTTATTATATGATTGCTACATCAAAGCCATATTTTTTAGCTATAGAAACTGTTTCTTCATCATCAAAGTGCATACAGTATACTCTGTCTCTGTATTCTTTACTTATTATTTTTTCAAGTTTATGAACATTCATATGCATTTCATTTTCAAATCTAGTTACATCTTGGTATATTCTACAAATAGGTTTGTATGCATCTGATTTATCTTTTCCAAAAAAGCTATCTAATACACTTACTGGGATATCATTTGAATCTCCACTATAATATATTGCATTACCGGTAGGAAGATTGATTATATACCCACATGCATCTTTAACATTTCCATGATTTACCTTTATAGGAATATAGTCAGTTTCTGATGCACTTTTATGATTATATAACTCTCTTTGCACGCTACATATATCAAGATACTGCTCAATATTTCCTTGAAAAATTATATTTGGCTTTATTCCTAGCACAAAATTTAAATAGAATATAACTGAAGGAAGAGAGCCAGCATGGTCTGAATGAAGATGTGTAATTATAATATCTACTTCATTTACGCCATCTAAAATATTATTTTTTCTAAGTCTTTCAAATACACTTTCTCCACAGTCTATAATCACAAGCTTTACTGTGCAACTATCAGCATTTTTAGCATATATTTTTTCATCAAATAATACTTCTTCATTTTCCATTTTTATAACTTTATAATATGCAGAATTGTTTCCAAACTCTGTATTAAAGCATGAACCATTACCTAAAAAATTTAGTTTAAAATTTTCCATAACTTTCTTTTCCTCCATTTTTTTATAAAAATAAATATTGTGACTATATTATACCATAAATACTGTTAGTTTCAAACAATTTCAAAGCATTTTGCATATATACCTATATCTATTTTTTCATCTTACTATTTATATATGAACAGATTATATTTATAACCTCATCACTTCCAATCTCACAATTTATACATAGGTCATAATTTTCAGTTCTTCCCCACACGTTATTTGTAATTACTTCATAATACGAAGCTCTAGATTTATCTGAATCAAGAACATGTTTTTTAGCTTTTTCATAAGTATCTCCATACATCTTGCTAACCTTGTTTATCCTATACTCCAGCGGTGCATAAAGAAAAATTCTAACTAAATTTGGATTTTCTTTTAAAACATAATCAGCTCCTCTACCAACAATTACTAAGCTTCCATTAGAAGCAATTTTTCTAATTACTTCTGACTGCTTAATAATAGCATCCTTTTCTACATCTAGTGATAAATATAGGTTATATAATTCATCATCTGTAGTATGCTTTTCTATCATAGAATTACTTGTAGCAAATTTACTTATCTCCTCCTTGTCGAAAAACTTTATTCCTAGTTTTTCTGATACTTTCCTTGCTATCTCTTTACCACCTGTTCCGTGCTGACGGCTTATTACTATTATTGTTTTATTTTCTTCTTTTTCTTCATGTGAGTAATTTTCAATTACTGATATTTTCTCATTATATGATTTTTTTAGTATTAATGCCGATATTATTGCAGTGCAAACTTCAGCTATTGGGAAAGTTATCCAAACATTTCTTGTTACATTATCTAGTTTTGTAAATACAAAAGCCACTGGAAATACAAATATAACTAGTCTTAAAAAGGATATAACAAGTGGCCAAATAGCGTAACCTAATGATTGTAAAATTCCTTGAACAGCCACAGAAAATCCCATAAAAATATACCCAATACTTGCAATTTTTAAAGCTATTTTGCATACATCTATTATTTCAGATGTTGAATCACCACTTAAGCCAAATAGCCCTGCTATTTGTTTTGAGAATAATTCAAAAACAAGCATTAATATGCCAGTTACAACAGCTGTATCAATTATTCCATATTTTATGCAGTCATTTATCCTTTTTTTATCTTTCATACCGTAATTAAAAGATAGTATTGAAATTATAGTATTAGACAGTCCAAATGCTGAAAAGAGTGCTATCTGCTGCACTTTATAATATATTCCAAAAGCACCTACTAAAACAAGTGGGTCAGCTTTTGACATTAGAAGTATAGCGTTCATACCTGCCATCATTACTGAAAGTAACGCCTGCATAACCATAGCTGAAATTCCAATGTTATATATTCCCTTTATTATGCTAAATTCTGGCTTAATATATTTTAAATTACCGTTTATTTCTCTATTTAGTGTATAATGAAAAATCATTGCTAAAAGAAGAGAAACAAACTGCCCTATAACAGTTGCTATTGCTGCACCAATTACTCCCATATTACATGGATATATAAATACAAAATCAAGTACAATGTTTGTAACTGCCCCAGAAATTTGTGCAATTGTTGAAAGCATTGTTTTTCCTGTTCCCTGCAAAAATCTTTCATATACTGCAAAACCAATTGCTCCCAGTGAAAAGCATGAGCATATTTTTAGATAATCACTTCCCATAGAAATAACTTTTTCATTTCCTTCAGCAAACAAGGTTATGAACCACGTAGAGCCAAATATTCCAAAAAGAAGGAATATTATATATATACATATACTTAGGAATATTCCATTTCCTGCTACCTTATTTACTTTTTCAGTATTCTTCTCACCCAAACTTTTAGATAGCATGGCATTTAGTCCTACACCTGTTCCAACTCCTATTGCTATTATTAAAATTTGCACCGGAAATGCTATAGTAAGTGCTTGATTTGCAAGTCCACCATCTTCTTTCATATTTGTTACAAATACACTATCTACTACGTTATATAGTGCTTGTAAAACCATTGATATAATCATAGGCAGGCCCATTTTCCAAAATAACTTTTTCATAGGCACAGTTGCCATTTTGTTTGTTTTATTACTATTCATAATATTAAATTCACTCCTTTTTAATCAAAAAAAGTAGCGTAAACCCAAGCCTCAACTGGATTTACGCTATTTATGCTACTCATTGACTAATCTTCTTTTACTTATATCTATTATATCACTTTTTTTATTTTTATGTAAGTAATTTTTTCTTTTTTTATTTTTTTCTATTAACATTTACCTGATCAAAATATATGCCATATATGCTGCGTACATTGAAAGTAGTATTATTCCTTTCTTTCTTCCTATTCTGTAATTTTTGAGAGTAAGTAAATAAACTACTAAACTTACTACCATCATTATTATTATATCTATAAATGATTCAAATGTGTAAGTTATAGGGCTTATTGCACTAGACAGTCCTAAGATAAATAATATATTAAATATATTTGAGCCTACCACATTTCCAATTGCAATGTCAACTTCTCCTTTTCTTGCTGCAACTACTGATGTAACAAGTTCTGGAAGTGAAGTACCTATTGCAATTACAGTAAGAGCTATTACATTTTGACCTATATTTAGCATATTTGCAATGTCTGATGCACTGTTTACAACTAGCTGTCCACCTATTATTATTCCTGCTATTCCTATAATTATAAATATCAAGTCTTTAAATTTAAACTTTGTTTTTTCTTCTTTTTTCCTAGCTGACTTAAATGCATCACCTGCTAAAGCATATAGATATATTGCAAGAAAGCATAGTAAAATCCAGCCATTAGTTCTTGTTATAACACCTTCTTGTTTTCCTGATATAAAATAACCAGCAGATAGTATAAATATGACTATGCTTGAAAAAATTGCATACACAAAATCTCTAGTTATTACTTTCCTTTTTGCAGTAAGGCATCCAAATAGTCCACTAAAACCAAGTACTAATAATAAATTACAAATATTTGAACCTACTACATTTCCAAGTGATATGTCGTTCATTCCTTTAAGTGATGCTGTTACGCTAACTGCTGCCTCCGGAGCACTTGTTCCAAAAGATACAATTGTAAGTCCTATAATAAGGGAGGGTATGCCTAGTGCTTTAGCTACATTTGAGCACCCATCTACAAAAATATCTGCACATTTTACAAGCATCGCAAGACCAATTACTAATAATATAAAACTCATGATATTCCTCCAATTTTTTTTACAAATATTTTTTAACTCAAAATACAATTACTATATATACCATAATATTAAGAATTATGCAATATTTTTGTAAAAACAAGTAAAAAAATAATATCTAGTAAATATTCAAAACAAATTTTACTAGATATACTTCAATTATTACTCATAAAGTGAATCTATATACTCAGTATAGTCTTGATTTGGAATCACTTCAAATTTTTCATTTCCTTTTCCAGGATTATACCTTACTACATCATAAAATAGCGTATCATAATATATTACATCATTTGCAGTTATTTTGTATACAGCAAATCTTGGTGCTTGATGAATATTTATTACTCCAATATAGTCTATAACCATAAGTAGCAAAATGGAAGCTATGAAAAATCCAAAAGAACATACTAATCTTTTAGGATACTTTAGTTTTCTTGTTATTTTAGCTACTCCAATTAACGCAATAATTGTGCCAAAAACAGAATAAATGCTTCCAAAGCTACTTTCACTTGGGAATATACACATTGCCGTCACTGATATTAATATTCCAAATGCTATTAAAATTATAGCTATTAATTTATTACTATTATTTAATTTTTCACTGCTATAATCTATAGTATTTATAATATTTTCTTCTAGCTTTTCCTGGTAATCTTCTTTTTCTACGTTCTCTCCACTTAACAAATCGTTAATTGAAATCCCAAGCTCATCACTTAAAGGTTTCAAAAGAGAAATATCTGGCATATAGTTGCCATTTTCCCATCTTGAAATTGTTTTTGCAGTTACTCCTAACTTTTCTGCAAGACTTGCTTGAGTGAGTTTCTTTTCCTTTCTTTTTTCAGCAATAAATTTTCCAATTTTATAACTATCCATAATATCACACTTCCTTCTAATGATATATTAGCATACTTTAATAAAATATTACACCCCACAAATGGTGAAACAAAAAAATTTATATGTACATATGTGGTAAATTTAGCTATATATACATGTTTTCATAAATTAATCAGTTTTTCATTTTATTATTATTTTCAAAAAAATAAATAGTAATATATGCTATTATTTGCACATAATCAAGAATAGTGTAAGTCACTATTTACACAAATTCAAAAATAACAAAAATTGAAATAAAAAGATAAGCCACTTTATTTCATGACTTACCCTCTAGTGCTTAGTATTTATTTGCACATTATTTCACACATAAGACTGCTTATTTCAGTAGGATTTTCTATTTGAAGACCTTCTATTAATCTTGCCTGAGCATATAGCACTTTGGTATATTTTGCAAGCTCTTCTTTATTACTTGCAAAAAGCTCCTTTAATTTTTTAGCTACTTCATGATTTTCATTTATCTCAAGTATAGTCTTAGCTTTTATACCTTCATTCATTGGCATCTGATTTAAAGTTTTCTCCATCTCTACAGAAATACTACCTTCTGATGTTAAACATACTGGATGATTTTTTAATCTATGCGTAAACCTTACTTCTTCTACTTCAGAATTTAACACTTTTTTCATTTCTTCAAACATGTCTTTACTTTCTTCGTTTGCCTTATCTAGCTTTTCTTTTTCATCTATATTATCTAAATCTACACTTCCACTTGATGCGTTCTTAAATGTTTTACCCATATACTCTCTTAAAACTTGAACTACAAACTCATCTACATTTTCTGTAAAGTATAGTATTTCAAAACCTTTGTCTTTTAAAAGTTCTACTTGTGGAAGCATATCTATTTTATCAACTGTTTCAGAGCAGGCATAATATATTTCCTTCTGCCCTTCCTTCATTCTTTCTACATATTCTTTTAATGTAACAAGCTTCTTCTCAGTAGATGAATAGAATAATAATAAGTCTTGAAGCTTTTCTTTGTTTATTCCGTACTCACTATATGCACCAAATTTTAGCTGTGTTCCAAATATTTTAAAGAACTCTTCGTATTTTTCTCTATCATTTGCAAGCATATCTTCAAGTTCTGATTTTATCTTGTTTTCTATATTTTTAGCAATAACTTTTAGACCTCTATCATGCTGCAAAAGCTCTCTTGATATATTTAGTGATAAATCTTCACTATCTACTAAACCTTTTACAAAGCCAAAGTAATCTGGAATAAGTTCAGGGCATTTTTCCATTATAAGGACACCTGAGCTATATAATTGAAGCCCTTTTTCATATTCTTTCGTGTAATAATCAAATGGAAGATGTGATGGTATATATAGCAAACTGTTATATGTATATACACCTTCTGCAGATGAGTGAATTACCTTTAAAGGCTTTTCATAGTCATGGAATTTATTCATATAAAAGTTATCATATTCCTCATCTTTTATTACTTTTTTGCTTTTCTTCCATAGTGGCACCATAGAGTTTATAGTTTCTAGCTCATAATATGTCTCCCACTCCTCAGATCCTTCTTTTTTTCTACTTTTTTCTACTTGCATTTCAATAGGGTAGCGTATATAATCTGAGTATTTCTTTATAATATCCTGAATATTATAATTTTCCAAAAACTTACTATAATTTTCTTCTTCACTGTCTTCTTTTATATGTAAAATTACTCTTGTTCCAACATCTTCTTTTTCACATTCTTCTATGCTGTAGCCATCTACTCCCTTTGATGTCCATCTAAAAGCTTTATCGCTATCTATAGATTTACTTTCAACTGTAACTATGTCGCTTACCATAAACGCAGAATAGAAACCAACACCAAACTGACCTATTATATCAATATCTTTCTTCTTTTCATTTTCTTCTTTAAATGCAAAAGAACCACTTCTTGCTATAGTTCCTAAATTTTTATCAAGTTCTTCCTCTGTCATTCCACAGCCTTTATCTTCTACTGTAATAGTTCTTGCTTCTTTATCAATATCTACTCTAATTTTTAAGTCGCTTTTCTTTATGCTTATTTTATCATCAGTAAGAGACCTATAATGAAGTTTATCCATTGCATCAGATGCGTTGGATATAACCTCCCTTAGGAATATCTCTTTATTAGTATAAATTGAATTAATCATTAAATCTAATAGTCTTTTTGACTCTGCTTTAAACTCTTTGTTTTTCATATAATTTCCTTCTTTCTTTAGTGTACTTATAAGTACATATAATTCATTTACAGATAAATTATACCACGCAGTTTAGCAAAATAAAAGAAAGAGTGCTAAATTTAGCACTCTAATTTAACTCTGCTTTTTATCTTTATTCAAAGTTAATTTACATTTTTAGTTTATATACTACATTTTTTCCATTTCCAACCTTAACTAAAATATTTTTTTCAATCATTCCATTTAAAATCTCTACTGTTTTTACTTTTTTAGAATCAAGTATTTTTTCTATATTTTCTCTTGTTGCAAACTCATTATCAACAATATAATCAATTATATCTTGATACTCTTTTCTTAAGCGTAATTTAGGTAGTTTAAGTAAAAAAGTATTTGGTGCTATTACTATTTCAGGACTCGTTTCAGAAATTTTATATATTTCCATCATTCTAGGAATTCCACTACCATAAGCTTCAACTAACCCTAAACGATGTAATAGACTGACTAAATTTGGATTTCTTGATAAAGAACTACCTAATTTCAAATCCTCAATTGTAAGTTCGTCTATCAATCCCCCTAAACTCAAAAATTCAATACTATCTTTAAATATATGAATTAACGTACTTCCTTGCATTTCATAATTTCTATGTTCGAATACAATTAAGCAAAGCCTCTCTAATTACTTCCTCAGGATATTCAAATTCATCTATTCGTTTCATTCCTCTTATTTTACTACTTATCTTATTATTAATTTTTAAATAGCTTAATGCATCTTCTAATTGTTCTAATAAACTGCTTTTACTTGTTTCTCTTCTATCTTTAAAATCAGTTTTTTCATTTTCAGGATATACCGCCATTTTTATGGTATATGGACACTGATCAGATATAAGCAAAACTAAATTTGTATATTTTTCATCTTGAGTCAATATCCCTAATATTTTTTCTCATTTTTGCCAAACGCAATACCTTTTTCTTTAAATACTCTTTCTGCATAAAGAAAAGATAAAGTAGGTGAGCATGTTGCACCTAATCTTACAAATGTTCCCTGAGATGTCATTCCTTTAGATTTTAAATAATAAGGTTTATTTGTTCCTTGTAATACTTCAATTACTATTATATCTTTTCCATCTTCTTCTTTAATTTTTTGAGATAATAAAAAAGAAACATCAGGCTCTATACTATCACGAATCATATTACTCAATTTATCAAACTCTTTCTTAACATTTTCAATTCCAAAAACAGTCCCATCATCGTTATAACCTACTATTATTGTCCCACCTTTAGTATTTGCAAATGCTATTATTTCTTTGATAATACTTTCATTTACTATTCTTTTAAATTATAAAATTTCACTTTCTTTATACATTCTTGTCACTATTTTTAGTATACCAAATAGAAAAATAATAATAAAGTAATTCGTTCACATTCGTTCATTTTTTTATAATTAAAATATATCAAAAATGCTAATTTATATAGTTTTTTATAAATATTTGAATTATAACTATTCGTTCAAATAACAATTATTTTTATTAATCATTTTTAACTTTGAATTTAGATTTTACACAAAATTACATTTTTAGCAAATATTCTTTTTTAATTCTAGATTATATATACTATTTTACTAATCTTTAATTTTGAATAACAATATACGAATTTATAAAAAAGATATTATACAAATAATTACTAATATAATGAAATTTTAAAAGATATTAATAAAATACTCGATTTACAAAATGTATGATTTAATTTATGTATTAACTTCAAAAAGTAAATTAGAATTTTGCCTCGTAGCAATAATGTATCTTACAAAAATAGTGTTTTCTTTTTCTGAAATAAAATAAATAATTCTAAATTTGTCACAAATTCGTTCCCTATATTGTTTACTAGGTATTTCAGGGACATACCTTCCTATATACTGAAAATACTGTAAAGTTTCAATATATGCTCTAATTTTCTTATCCATTCTAAGTGCATAATCAAGTGATATTTTAGCATTATAATCAAACAAATCTATTAAATTACGCTTTGCTTTTTCTGTTATTATAACTTTCATATATCCCCTCCATTTCCTCTTCTAATTCTTCTAATGTATAAACTCTACCATTTTTTATATCATCTTCACTTTCTTTAAGAGAAGCATAGAAAAATAAATTATACACAAAGTCATATAAAGTATTTTCTCTTACCCTCATATCATTTAAAGTGTTCTTCATAAAATCCATATTCAAAACCTCCTTCTAATTTGGATTTCCAGTTTCAATCATTTTTTTTAGGGTTTCATAATTAAAATGTTTATCACTACCAGGAATAATAGTCGTTTCGTCCTCTCCATATCTATTTATATATTCTTTCATAAGTTTAAATACCATTTCTGTTGGTTTTAAATCATTAAAGAAATTATTTGGTACAGAATTTACAATATCTATCATTCTTTTCCTTACATTTGCCATATTGTTCCTCCTTTCTAGCTATAATAGTATATCACAATTTGACTTAAATTTAAATAATAAAATTTTAAACAAAATGATGTAATTTTTAATGAGAACCTCTTTTTCAATTCTTTGAGACAGCAAAAAAGAAACATCAGGCTCTATACTATCACGAATCATATTACTCAATTTATCAAACTCTTTCTTAACATTTTCAATTCCAAAAACATTTCCATCATCGTTATAACCTACTATTATTGTCCCACCTTTAGTATTTGCAAATGCTATTATTTCTTTTATAATACTTTCATTTACTATTCTTTTAAATTATAAAATTTCACTTTCTTTATACATTCTTGTCACTATTTTTTAGTATACTAAATAGAAAAATAATAATCAAGCGATTCGTTCACATTCGTTCATTTTTTATAATTAAAATATATCAAAAATGCTAATTTATATAGTTTTTTCTAAATATTTGAATTATAACTATTCGTTCAAATAACACTTTATTATTATTTTTCTACTATATTTTTATTGATATTCGGCCACATTAATCCATTTACTCAAAAATTCTCTTTCTTCTTCTTTACCTTTAGTCATCTGAGTTGCAGCAACAATTGGTATCCACCTTTGTACATTACCCTTTTCTATACCACTTTTTAAACAAAATAGCTCTAGATATCTATTTGCTAAATCATCTTTTCCTTGAATAGAAAAAAGTAAAAATGTTCTTGCACTATCTGCAGAGGCATTACCTTGAGTTGCATGTGACCAGTCACAAATATAATATTTTCCCTTTTCTGTAATTATTATATTTTCTGGGTTAAAATCTCCATGACATAGTTTAGTATGATTCTTCATACCTTCTAATCTTTGCAAAAGCTCATATTTTACATCTTCATCAATTAAGTCAGTTTCTGTTATTTTTCTTTTAAACTTATCCTTTATTCTGCTTAAAAGTGGAACTTTTTTAGATAACACCTCAAGTTGAATATCTACAAACATCTCTAAATATTTGTCTATATCTTTAGGATTTTTATCCATCAATTCTTGCATAGACTTTCCCTCTACATATTCAGTAACTAATGCCCATCTTTTTCCTATTTTTGTTACCTCTTTAAGCTTAGGAATATTAAGGTCAGTATTTTCTTCAACTCTTGACAAATTTAGTGCCTCGTTTAGAATATCAGCCTTTGAATAATTTTCTTTAAATAGTTTAATAACTGAAGTTTTATCTATATATATATTTTTACTAGCTCTCACAGCTATTTCATTTGTAAGGTTATAACTCATTTTTATTACCTCCATAATATGCTTTTAAATAAAGCTGCTTTATATCTTCTATACTTGGATATCTTGGATTTGCAGATGTGCACTGGTCATCAAAAGCATCTTCGCACATTTTATCTAAAGTCTTTAAGAAATCTTTCTCCTTTACTGCATAATCTTTTATACTATGCTTTATTCCAATTTTATCTTTAAGTTCATCTATTTTTTGCAAAAGTTTTTCTAATTTTTCCTCATCATTTTTACCAGTTATTCCCAAATATTCTGCTATAGAAGCATACCTTCTTAAAGTATTAGGATACTTATACTGAGGAAATGTTCCCATCTTAGCTACGTTATCTTCACTGTTATACCTCATCACATCATTTAATACCAAAGATACTGCTATTCCGTGTGGAAGATGATGATATGAACCAAGTTTATGACCCATTGAATGACAAATACCTAAAAAAGCATTTGCAAACGCCATACCTGCAAGTGTGGCTGCATGAGCCATTTTCTCTCTTGCTTCTAAATCTTCAGCTCCTTTTTCATATGCTCTTGGAAGATACTCAAAAATGAGCTTTATTGCTTCAATAGCTAAACTATCAGTAAACTCTGTTGCCATAACAGAAACATACGCCTCTATAGAGTGTACCAAAGCATCAATACCTGATGCTGCTGTTAGTCCTTTTGGAGCATTTGCCATCATATTACTATCAACTATTGCCATTTTAGGAAGCAGTTCATAATCTGCAAGTGGATACTTACTTCCTGTTTTTTCATCAGTAATAACTGCAAAAGGCGTAACCTCTGAGCCAGTTCCTGCAGATGTTGGAACTGCAACAAAATATGCCTTTTCTCCCATTTTTGGAAAAGTATACACTCTTTTCCTTATATCCATAAATCTCATTGCCATGTCCATGAAATCTGCTTCTTCATGTTCATATAACACCCACATAATTTTAGCTGCATCCATACTTGAGCCCCCACCAATTGCAATAATAGTATCAGGCTTGAACTCTCTCATAAGCTTTGCTCCCTCTTTAGCCGTTCTAAGACTTGGATCCGGTTCAACATTTGAAAATGTCATATGCTCTATCTTCATCTCATCTAATTTATCAGTAACAACTTTTGTATAACCATTTTCAAATAGGAAATTATCTGTTACTATAAACACTCTTTTTTTATTTAACACCTCTTTAAGCTCTTCTAACGCAACTGGAAGACATCCTCTTTTTATATACACCTTTTCTGGCACTCTAAACCAAAGCATATTCTCTCTCCTTTCTGCTACAGTTTTAATATTTAGTAAATGTTTTATCCCAACATTTTCTGAAACTGAATTTGAACCCCAGCTTCCACAACCAAGTGTAAGCGATGGTGCAAGCTTAAAGTTATATATATCACCTATTCCACCTTGAGATGATGGAGTATTTACAAGCACTCTACATGTTTTCATCTTGCTGTAAAACTTTTCTAACTTATCTTTTTCTTTAGCTACATCTAAATATATTGAAGATGTATGACCTATGCCTCCATAAACTACCAAATCATATGCTTTTTCCATAGCATCATCAAAATTTTTAGCTCTATACATAGCAAGTACAGGTGAAAGTTTCTCATGTGCAAACTCTTCGCTCGCATCCGTATTTTCTACCTCTCCAATCAATATTTTAGTTTCTTTTGGCACTTCAAATCCAGAAAGAGAGGCGATTGTTGATGCCTTTTGACCTACTATTTTGGCATTTAATGCTCCGTTTATAATTATAGTTTTCCTAACTTTTTCAGTTTCCTCTTTATTTAGTATATAACAGCCACGTTTTTTAAACTCTTCTTTTACTTTATCATATATTTTATCTAAAACTATCACAGATTGCTCAGATGCACAAATCATACCATTATCAAAAGTCTTTGAATGGATAATAGAGTTTACTGAAGTTAAGATATCAGCTGAGTCATCTATAACAGCTGGCGTGTTTCCAGCTCCTACGCCAATTGCAGGCTTTGAGCTAGAATATGCAGCCTTTACCATACCTGGTCCACCTGTGGCTAATATCAAGTCAACATTTTGCATTAAAAAGTTTGTAAGCTCTAGTGATGGTACATCTATCCACGAAATTATATTTTTAGTTGCTCCAGCTTCAACAGCTGCTTCAAGCATAATTTTAGCTGCTGCTATTGAAGAATTTTTAGCTCTAGGGTGCGGACTTATTATTATCCCATTTCTAGTCTTAAGTGCAAGTAGTATTTTAAATATAACTGTTGAAGTAGGATTAGTTGTTGGTATAACTGCACCAATTACTCCTACTGGCTCTGCAATTTTCTTTATTCCATAAATTTTATCTTCTTCTATAACTGAGCATGTCTTTGCATTTTTATACTTGTTATATATGTACTCTGCTGCAAAGTGGTTTTTTATAACTTTATCCTCCATACATCCCATACCTGTTTCTTTGCACGCTAGTCTTGCAAGAGGTATTCTTTGACTATTTGCCTTTATTGCTACTTTTTTAAATATTTCATCTACTTTTTCTTGTGAAAATTTAGAAAACTCTTCTTCTGCTTTTCTTACTTTTAAAATAGCGTCTTCTAGCTGCTCTATACTGCTTACTAATTCTAACTTTTCTTTTTTCATATACCACTATCACTCCTTTTTCTAGATTATATATCCTACTTTACCATTTCTTTATAATCTTTATTATTTTTTCCATAAGAAATTATACTACTAGAAAATATTTTTATCAATATATATACAAAATCAATTAATGTATTATCTATATTTCTATATTATTTTTTTCAAGCCACTTCTTAGCATACGAACAACTTGCCACAACTTTTGAGTTTCTTTTCGTTATTTCTTTAAACGCTGCTTTTACAAGTTTTGATGCAATCTTCATACCTCTTAGATTTTCATCTACATATGTGTGATAAATATCATATACACCTTTCTCAATTTCTCTGAAGTCTATTTCTGCAACTATTTTTCCATGCTCGTCTTTTAGATATATTCTATTTTCCTCAGTGCAAAAATTATAATCCATGTTATTACCTCCATATATTTTTCTATATATATTATATCAAAAATATTTAAAAAATGAAGAAAATAGGAAATAAATTCCTACTTTCCACATAATTAGCTATTTTAATCTATTTTGTACTTTATAGCATTTTTGATTTTCTTATGATAATCAATCATTTCGGTAAGTGGTTTGGTATCATTACACTTAAAATAATAAACAATTTTCTTGCTAAGTTCATTTTCATAATTTTCCTTTCTAGCTTTGCGACTTGATATATATAAATATATCAAAGGAATTATAAAAAGAGAAGCTAATAAAATAAAAATAATGATGTCAAACATAAAATTTTCCACCTTTCCCAAAGTATAGTATAATTAATACTAAAGCTGCTGTTTCATTTCAGTAATTGAATCATAAACTATTGGTAAAACAAGTTCTCCATTTTTATCCATACAGCCATAACACTGATTTTCCATTATAGCAAATAGACCATTTTCTAGCCTAGCTATGTCTGTATACACATTTTTACAAATCTCATTTCCATAAATATCTATTATTGCCATCTTCCCATTTAGATGCACTAGTGCACAGCCATCCTTAAAATCATGAACTCTTTGATATTTTAGTTTGCAGATTTCTTTTCCTTCTTCGTTAATAAACCCAAATTTATTTTTAGAAATTTTATCATCCGATTCAACTATAGCTCTGCCTTCTACAAAATGTGATACAATTTTATACTTTATATCACATATAGCTTCGCCTCTTGAGTTTATAAATCCATATTTTTCATTTAAAGCTACTATTGCATAGCCATTTTTAAAATTAGAGACATAATCATAAATAGTGTCACATACAACTTTACCTTTTTTGTTTACTATTCCACATTTTCCACATAGATAGACTTTGGCAAAACCATCTTCGAAATTGTATATTAAGTCATATTTAGGCGTAGAAATTATAACGTCTTCCATGTTTATAAAACCATACTTTCCGTTTTTCTTTACTATTAAGAGATTTTCATTTTGGTGATATATTTTATCAAAAAACATTTTTTAGTCCTCCTTAAAAAGTATTTTTTGGAATTATTAATATTAGTAGCATTATTATAGCACACAAAAGGCTCTATTTCAATGATTATTTATATCAAGTACATTATTTTCCATTTTTCGACAAATTAATTGCTTTATAGTAGTTCAAATTGATATAATGACATTGTTATTTTTATAGTTATAAAGGAGGTCAAAATGACTACAATTATATTAATGCTCATAGATTTGATATGTAAATTTATTGATACCATATGTAATATTATTAACACATGGCGTAATACAAAATAACAAGTAGCATGAGTTCTAGTTCATGCTACTTAGAAAAAAAGTGGATGCATATTGCTATGTCCCCTTCTAAAGGTCAATCGGTGAGTTGGCAAAATCTCACATCTCTTCTAAGACCATCACTGGCGTGGTAGCTGCCTGTTCTACCCTCAAATCAACCTTTACACTTAATATATGTATTTTGCAAAATATATATACTACTACTTTGAGTATAGCACATATTTTATATTTGGCAAGCTTTTTGTCGGAAACTATTTTCCTTTATTTATATATAAGCATAAATTTAATATGCTAGTTACATAGCTTTTTAACTCTCCCCTTTCGTATATAGTCATTAAGCCGACTCTCTGTTATTGGATAAGCAGTTCTATAACTAATTTCACCATATGGCTTAATTCGTATTCCAACTAATATTAATTTATTTGTTTAATATATTGTATGCTACCATCAGTCGGATGTAAACCTACATAATCAGGATTTTTAATTATATTTGGTATATTTCTTATTGCTTCGTTATACTCCTCTTCATTTTTGAAATTAATTTTATGTTTTTCAGTATATTTTAATCTTTCCTGCCACATTACTATGTTACAAGGCTTTCTTTGTATATTCAATAATTCTATAACTTCTTGTGTAAGTTCACCTATTTTTACTTTAGCTATACCCTTACTAGCAAAATCTAAATCTAACATATTATCCTCGTTCATTTTGTCCTCCATAATCTGTTATAATTATACTTTTTTAGCGAATAATGTCAAAATTTTTAATATAATCTAACTCTAATCAATGCAAGTAATCATATATCTTTACTAGTTATATAATTTGTCTTAAATAGAATATTTGACTTATTATTTAACATATATAGTAAAATATAAAAAGAACTGTAAAATTGTAGATGAAAATTTTGAAATTAATGATTTAATTTTCATAAATAAAAAAGGTAAACTTATTCCTACTAACACCGTAGATAGAAAATGGAGAGAATTTAAAGAAGAAAATAACATTAATTCAAAGATAAGAATACATGATTTAAGAAGATACTTTGCCACATTTATGATAAGAAACAATGTTCACAATACTGTAGCTAAATATATACTTGGTCATGCAAATATTAATATGATTGAATATTATCAAAATGATGACATCAGTATCCAAAAAGAATTTATATCAAATTTAAAATTTGCATTAGATATATAGGTACAAATATGGGTACAGCAGTAAAATTTGTACCTATATAAAAAACTCCGAAATACTGATGGCTGTAAATATTCCAGAGCGGCAAAAAATACATTGGTTCCTGTGCTACAGAGGTATGCAAATTTTCCTCTAAAAAAAGGAGTTTATTTTCCGTTTCAAATTCAGTCATAGAAATACTTTGCAAACAAATATATATACAAGATTAAAATTTTTGTTTGCAACTATATATAAAAAATCATAAAATTAGAAACTATAACTAGCTAAAATAAATTTGAATGAGATCCACTATCAAATAATACCCAAATTAATTTTTCTTTTTCAATTTTATATACGAGTACTAAATTAGGTAATATATGACAGTCATAATATCCTTCATATTTTCCTTTTAACTTATGATTTTTATACTTATCTGGAAACTTTTTACCAGTTGAAAGCATTTGTATGACTTCGCTCAAAAATATCAATATTAAATCCGACTTTTCTTTAGTTTTTTAATATTTTGTTTAAATCTATTAGTCATTTCAATACTATACATTATTACACCTCTTTTAATGCTTTCATAAGTTCATTAACATTTTTGTATTTTTTTAATCTACATCTTTAGATATTTCATTTAGATTCAACTTACTATAATCATGTAAATGTCCATATTCACATATATAAGATCCATATCCATCATTTATTTCTACTATTGCATTTCTTCTTAAAGTAAAAGGTATTCCATTATTTAATTTTATTTGATGTAAAAACATGTTTATTGCTTCACTTAATGATATACCTAAATCTTCTAAAATAGGTGCTATTTCCTTTTTTATATCATCATTTATTCTTACTATTGACATTTTTATCACTCCTTTACTAATTAAATTATACAACATTTTGTATACATTTTGTATACATTTTGCTATAATTATTATATATTATTTTTAATAAAATATGCAAAAAATAAATCCAGCTAAAAGCTGGAAATCAAGCATTTTTGAGTGGCTGGGCTGGCAGGATTCGAACCTACGAATGTCAGAGTCAAAGTCTGATGCCTTACCACTTGGCGACAGCCCAATATGAAAAATAATATGGGGTGGATACTGGGGATCGAACCCAGCACCTCCAGTGCCACAAACTGGCGCTCTAACCAAATGAGCTATATCCACCACAAGCTCACGCTAGCACATATTATTTTAACTTATTTTTTGCTATTTGTCAATATTATATTCACGTTTTATTTAAAATTTGCAAACAATTTTGTAAATTGGTCCATTTTTTGAAAACTTTTCTTCATATTCAGTCATAATATTTTTTATATTTGCACTATGCAAATCAAGAAAAACTTCCTCAAACTTCATGCCAAAATTATTCATAGACTTCAAACTAAACTCAAAAAGACCTCTATTGTCAGTCTTAAAATTCAAGTTACAATCTTTTTTTAGCACTTTATCATATAACTCTAAAAAAGATGAATAAGTAAGTCTTCTTTTGTAATGCCTATTTTTTGGCCAAGGGTCACTAAAATTAAGATATAAATTATCAACCTGATTTTCATTAAAATACTGCATTAAATCCTTTGCATCAAAAGACATAAAGTAAAGATTATCAAGTTTCACATTATTTTCTTTTTCAAACCTTGCAAGTTTCTTTACGCTAAGTGCAAGAACAGATTTACAAAGCTCAACACCAATAAATATTTCATCTTTACTTTCATATGCGCTTGATATAATAAACCTACCCTTTCCCATGCCAATTTCTAAATTAATCTTTTTACCTAAATTTTCTTTTAAAATATTTTGCAGTTCTTCCTTTGAAGATAAATAAATACTAGTGCTTTCTAGCTCATTTTGTGCATTTCTATTATTTCTAATTCTCATCTTAAACTCCTGTAATTATAGTGCAAATTTCAAGTATAATCGTTCCAAGTAAAAAGAACATAACTACTAACTTGTAGTTTGTCTTTTCATTTAATTTTTTCATTTTTTCATATTTTTCGTCCATTTTTTTCTTAATCTCTTCAACCTTTTCATTTCTTTTCATAGCCTCATTAAACTGAAGTTTAACATCATTAAATGAAAAAGATGAACTCTCGTTATATCTAAAATGATTTGTACTCATCTTGCATAAATACATACCTATTGCTACAATAAGGGACATTGCAAAAATCTCTATAAATGCCATGACAGATAAAAGGATAGTAGCAAACATACCTTGTGATGCCACGTACATTGCAAAAGTTATCGGGTAAACAACAGTCACTAAAACAGGGATATGAATAAAAGGTGCCATACCCGATATTACAGTTACTGCAGAAAGTGCAAGCTGCTGCTTCATAACATCAAACCTACTACTAGATTTCTGAGAAGTATTAGTATTATCTTCTAGTACATTTTCAGTAAAGTCATTATCCTCATATACATCTGTTTCTTCTGTATACACATCAACATTTGAACTATTAAGTGCAAAATCAATTATACCTTGCATTGATAGAGCACCCGTTTTTACTGATATAAGCAAAGCAAAATAAATAAATATACCAATAACAAAATTCCACATTTGCTTAGTTTTTAATTCCTTAGTATAGAATGCTTTCATCTCTTTTAAACTTATAAATTGTTTAGTATTTCTACTTCCTTTTTCTTCCATTTTTCCCCCTTATATCAAAGAAAAGTCAATTCTTTTAGACTTAATATCCACAATTTCCACAACAACTTTTACTTTATCCCCTATTTTATACGAATTTGCACCATTTGTTAAAATATATCTTTTCTCATCAAAAACGTAATACCCTCTCAAATCTGAAATATGAACAAGACCTTCAACAGTATTTTTTAGTTTAACAAAAAATCCAAAAGATGTAACTGAAGAAATAATTCCTTCAAACTCCTGTCCCTCTTTTCCTTTCATAAACATCGCTTTATACAAATCATCAAAATCCCTTTCAATCTTTGTAGCTTCCTTTTCTCTTTCTGAAGATATAATTGAATATGAAATTGATTGCTTTTTGTAATTATCGTACTTCTTATCTGACAAATAATAATTATTTGCAAGATAATCCGATATTACTCTGTGTATAAACAAATCTGGATATCTCCTAATTGGAGAAGTAAAATGACAATAGTATTTAAAAGCTAGTCCAAAATGCCCTAGACAGCTGCTATCATATTTAGCTAGCTTCAAAGTTCTAAGTGTAACATTTGAAATAACTTCCTTCTCCTCTTCAGTTTCGAAATTAGAAAGAATTTCAGATATATTTCTAGGTGACACCTTCTTTAAAGACTTTATCCTTTTATTATACATAGAAAGTATATTATTTAAATCCTTAAGCCTTTCTTCATCGGGCCTTTCATGAACTCTATATATAAATGGTGCGCTATAATTACAGAACTCTTCTGCTACCACTTCATTAGTTACAAGCATAAACTCTTCTATTATGTCATTTGCAATATTTTTAGTATATTCATGCACAGAAACCAAATTACCATCTTTATCAAGTTCTACTTTTGTTTCAGGAATATCAAAATTAATACTTCCCATATCAAACCTTCTTTTCCTTAAAATTTTTGCAAGCTCTACCATCACATCAATATCTTTTAAGAATTCCTTATACTCTTTTAGAACTGCTTTATCAGATTTTTCTATACACTTAAATACTTTTTCATAGGTCATTTTCTTTTTAGACTTTATATACCCTTTATATATTTTATGATTTATAACTTCTCCTTCAGGTGATATATCCATATCCACACTTAAAGTAAGCCTTATCATGCCTTCATTTAAACTACAAATTCCATTTGAAAGCTCTTTTGGTAGCATTGGAATTACTTTTCCTGGAATATATATGCTAGTTCCTCTTTTTATAGCCTCTTCATCTAACTTTGAACCTTCTTTTACGTAATGACTTACATCTGCAATATGCACAGATAACCTATATGTGCCATCTTCATTTTTAACTATACAAATAGCATCATCTAAATCTTTAGAATCTTCGGAATCAATAGTAAAGACATTATCGTTTGTTCTATCAACTCTTCCCACTAAATCAGATTCTAATACATCGCTACTTACAAAAGTTATTTCATTTAATACCTCTTTACTAAAAACTGCTTTTTCTTCTAATTCATATGCAGCTTTAAGTGCTATAACATATGCATTTTCAGAATCTAGATTAGTAACAATCTTTAAAATATCACCCTCGAAGCCTCTTTTTATACTAGGATAACTTGTAATTAAAACTTGCGCTATTTGCCCACGATTTGTTATATCCTCATCACATAAAATTCTATTTATAGATATAGCTGGTATTTTTTTGTCTATTGGTATAACAAAAGCTGCGCTCCCTACAAAATATACCTCGCCAATAACTTTATCTATTTTTCTTTCTATTATTCTTAGTACTTTTCCAATTTTTTTACCAAACGAATACGCACTTTGCGCCTCAACAATAACTACCAAAACTTTGTCTCCATCTAGTGCGAAGTTTGAATTTTCAATTGGTATGTATATATTCTCTATTTTACTATCATCACAAATAGCAAAACCGTATCTATCATTTCTAGCTTGATAAGTACAAATATAGCTGTTTTTTTCTGATACTAATTCATACTTACTATTTGAATTTAAAAATATAACGTTCTCAGACTTTAACTCTTGTAATAACTTTTTTAGCTGACCCTTCTCTTCTTTTGGAACACCTAAAACCCCTGATATCTCTTTTCTTGTCATAGGTACATACTTTGGGTTTAAAAAAAAGGAAGTTAAAATCTCCTTCCTCTTCATATATTCCTTATCGATATCAAGAAGAGTAGACTCGTCTTTTTTATTAATATTTACTTTTACTCTTTTTCCTGATTTCATATTTTTATTCTTTCTTAGTGCATTATAGATATTGTTGTAGCAACACATAGCACAATAAATATAAGTGAAAGTGCCACTGTCCATTTAGATAAAACTCCATCTAAAGTTTTACCTTTGTTTGAACCATAAAAAGTGTTGTTACCAGTAATTGCAGATTGTCCTGACTTAGAATTTTGCATCATAACAACAATCGTAACAATTATCCCTACTAAAACAGTTACTATAGAAAGTACATAATCTATCCAGCCCATGCTTATTCCTCCTAAAATTTTCTTTAAAAATTATATCATAGTATTTGATTAATTACAAGTATTTTAAGTCAAAAAAATAAGATAGGCTGTAAAGCACTACCCTATTTTTGATTATTCAGCTTTTGCTACATCTGCAGTTTCACCGTTTCCAACATATTTTGAACTTCCAAAACCTAATATTAATGTAAATATTGTGTTTAAGAATATAAGTCCAACTGCAAATCCACCACCATGACCAAATGCTTTAGCAAATTTTACTTGAAGCATAATACTTATAACAATGTCAGCTATTCCAAGTATAAATGCAAGAACTGGTACTCCTGATAGTAATCCAGCCACAAATGAAATTGCTAGGAAAATCCAGAACATCTTTGTATTCCAAGATATTTTAAATAGAATATATGCATTATATACTGGAACTATTGCTTTCCATCCTGCTTCTCCTGCTTTTGTGAATATTTTCCACATAGCTATAATTGTAAGAACACATATTACTAGAGAAACAATCCAAATAGCAACTCCAAATCCTGCAAGCATTCCCATAGCGGCACCAAGACCAACTGAATCTACATCATAACCTTGAGTTGTCAAATAATCCATGATTTCACCTCACAATACTAATTATGTAGATATTTTACAATATATTACAAAATTTTACAAGTGTTTTATTAAAATTTATTCAAAAATTATGTAAATTTTATTATTTTTATTTATATAAAACATAAAAAATAGTTTTATATAAACAAAATATAGCCTTAATTTTATCTCTAATTTTCTTCATTAATATATTTTGTTAATGCCCTAATAAATGCTTGTTCAAGCAAATAAGCTCAAAATATTTTTTCTTTGCGTTAATAATTATTTTCTTTAGCATATTTTTTTACTCTATTTTTTTGCACCTTCAATCTTCCATTTATCTTCTAATGCTATTAATACATTCATAAAAAAACTCCTACATTTAGCCTTTTGATGGTATATATGGAATTATTTTACCAGCAAAATCCCCAAAATTTTGTGTTTGAAGTATAACTTTTCCAGGACCAACAAGTTTAGTTAAAAATAATCCTTCTCCACCTAATAAAATATTTCCAAGACCTTTAACAGTCTCTATTTCATAAGAAACTGAAGGCTGAAAAGCGACAACATTTCCTGTATCTACTTTTAAAACTTCTCCTGCAGCTAGCTCTTTTTCTATAGCATCACCATCTACTTCCATGAATAACATCCCATTTCCTGTTGCTTGCTGAAGAACAAAGCCTTCACCACCAAATAATCCAGCAGTAAACTTTTTGGTAAATTTTGCTTTTAATTCAACACTTTTTTCAGCACACAAAAATGCTCCTTTTTGCATAATAATACCAGCTGGCATAGTAGATAAATCAATAGGCATAACACTACCTGGTGCTGTCGCTGAAAAACCAACTTTAGCACCATCTTTAGTCGCGCTGTAACTTGCCATAAATATTGACTCGCCTGTAAACATTCTGCCCAAACTGTTCATAAGTCCGCCTCTTGCATTAGTTTTCATCTCAATTCCATCTGTTTCATAGCACATACCACCAGACTGCGTAAATACTGTTTCTCCTGCATTTAAGGTAACTTCAACTGCAGGAACTGTTTGTCCAAATAATTTATACTGCATAATAATATACACTTCCTTTCAAATATCATAATAAAAATTGCACTCACTCCTAGTCATTATATCATATTTTTACATAATTTGCAATTAAATTTTCAGAATTAATATATATTTTATTTCTATCTAAAATCTTAAACATATTACCATAGACCTTTAAACTTGTAAATCTGTTTTCTTTAAGTACTTTATTTATATACCTTTTAAATTTGTATCTACCATTAAAAGTTGAAATATCAAATGTCTTAATACTAGCTCCAACTTTTATCATTTTTTCATCATTTACAGATGAGTTTATTGTTATAATTTCAGCACCTATTGCCCCATTTTCTTTTATATCTTCCATCAATTTTTCTGTATCTTTTCTTTTTTTCAAGTCTTCAATTAAATATACATCTTTTGATGCTACTTCTTTTATTTCTTTATATAGTTCATTTAATTTATATACATACTTATCTATAGAAAACTTATTTATTATTTCATAATTAAAAGCAGAAAGTTCATCTAATTTTGTTTTTGGAATATTTAAACTCCTTCCAATTGCAACTGCAGCTTGCTGAACATCACCTTTTGAAACCAAAAAACCATTTTTTGAGTCTTGAATATACATTTCTGTAGTATTATTTTTTTCGGAAATAACAGGAACTGCAATCATTAAGGCATATATAAATATTAACAAATCATAACTTGCAACATTTCCAAAAAATGCAGAGTCACAAACTACTAGAAGTTCTACCCACTTTATGTTCTCTAGACACATAACACTTGAAAGTAGATTATTTTTTTCAAGTATATCTCTTAATTTACTGTCTAAATTCTTTACAACAAACGTTATATTACTATTTTGCATAGCTATTTCTTCTATAACCTTTGCCACATAGTTTTCTTTGTCATATATATCGAGTAGTGCAACATATTTCTTACTTTCTTCTAACTTGTATTTGTTTCTAATTTCTGCTTTTAATATACCAAAATCAACTAAGCTATATTTTCTAAAATCTAGCCCCAAATCATGTATAAGTGATATATTTTCTGTACATTTCTTGCTCTTTGCTATTTCGAAGTCTTCTTCATTATTTACAATTAAATTATCACTCTTTTTTATAACCTTTGCAAGCTTTGAATAACTTTTCTTCAAATTATCGGCATATATATTCAAATTGCTCATGAAGGGCTCATATAAAGCATTTTCAAGCAAAAAGCTGGACATATTATCAAATGTTTGAATAACATCATACTCTTCACTTTTTAATATTTCTTTTAGTTTTGATGCAAATTTTAATGACTTAAAATACGACATTTTTTCTGGAAAATCTAACGTATAAACTTTTTCTACAAATGCTATATCTATTACTTCGTTAGCTACTATATCTACACTATAACCTTTATTTGTTATAAACATAAGACTTGGAAGAATTTTTTCTTTTAAAACGAGTATATTTTCACAAATAAATAGTGCCTTCATCTTTCTCATTTATATCTCCCCTTATTCTCCTTCTACGGCTTATTTTATCATTTTAAATCTGGCTTTTCAAGATATATAAAAGTTATTCTTGATTTTATGTAACCAATATGATATAATATCACTACAAATTAGTAGAAAACCAAATTTTAATTAAATTTTAGGAGGTAAAACTATGTTTAATTACAATTTAACTCGAATAAGTTTCATTACTAGTAGGTATGCCTTTGGAAGCATGACAAAGGCTGAGCTTGCAAAAGAGATTTCTACTCAAAATGAAAAAGTTACTTCTAAAACAATTGATGGCTGTATAAGGCGGGCTATCTTTTGGGGTGAAGCAAAAGAGTTAGAGATATCAGCACTTTGCAAAAAAGAGGATTGTGTAGCTAATTTCGATACTAATGTCAAATCTATACTTGCCGACAAAGAGGAGTATAAAAAGTGCGTTATTATGATTAACAAAATCCATGAATACTTTGAGACTATTAATAAGCTTCAAAATCGCACTTTTTACTTAAATAAATATACAGCTTTTGAAAAAATTATTCTCTCTTCTAAAATAGAGGAGTTTGAAGAATATTTTAGAAAATTCTTTTCAGCTGAGTCACTTAAGAATTTAAACTTAAATGCGGAGAAAAGCAATTTTGTAAAAAGGTCTAAAGAGCTTGAGAAAAAGTATAATATAGATTACTAAGGAGGCTATTATGTATCAGTATAAAGCATGTCTTGCCAAAAATGTTGCACTAAAGTATGCAAACACCTCTCTTACCAAAACGGATATTGCAAGAGAGCTCTCAAAAGTTGTACCTACCAGTATTTACAATATAAATGAATTTATCCATCGCGCTATTTTTTGGAGTCTTTTAGATAATGAGACTATAAATAAAATTGCTAAAAAAGAAAAGTATACAAATAGGTTTAAAAGAGATCTTGCATATACCCTTTCTGACAAGTATGAACTTGAAAAATGTATTGTTCTTCATAGCAAAATACTTGAATATATAGCATTTCTTGATGGAACTTATGACTCAAATACTGGGCATCTTGTGATTGATGAGTATAACAGCATAATTAGAAATAGTAGATTTAAAGAACTTGAAAAAGAGTTAACAGATGAACTTGGATATTTTTCTCAAAAGTCGATAAGAAAAGGTCACGTTAAAAACATTGAAAGAAAAATAGCTGTTTTTGAAAGAAAGTACAAACTCGTAAATTAATATTATACAAATACTGAATCACAATATAACGTAATGGAGGAAAAAAAAATGGAAATTACTGCTGAAAGAATTGCAAAAACTGCTAAGCTTGTAGAAAGCTATGCATGCAGCGAACTTACCAAGTCTAACTTTCTATCAAGTCTTAGAGAAAAAGGGTTATCTATTACACCTTACATGCTTTCTAAGTATATTCAAGGTGCTATATTCCATGGTGGAATAAGTCCTAGTACTATATTTAAGCTTAAATCCAAAGCAGGTAACAATTACAAATTTTATGTTCAGCTTATAGAAATATTTGAGCAAAGAAGAGCATATAACGATGCTGTGCTTGCTCTTATGCACCTTACAAACTACGCAGGATATTTTACATCACCTAAACATGAAATGACTAAAGAAAGGGAGATGGCTAAAATTTTTCTTGCCGAAATTTACCCAGAAACTATTGAAAGTTTTGACATTCTTAAAATAATTAATGAGCAACAAATCGCAAGTTCAATAATCGAAGATATTGAAAAAAAGTATCCACTTATGCCATAACAGTAGTTAATAGTTACTTAAAAGGAGGTCTGAATTCTATGAGTAAAATATTAAGTAAAAAAGATATTGCTTTAAAACTTGCAAGAAAATATGCTACTTCTGAACTTACTATGGAAGATGTAGCAATTACATACCGGAATTTCAAACTTCCATTTGTAATTAATTCTGCACTTGTTTCTAACAGCATCTATTACTGCATTTTCTATAATATGCTAACTCAAGATGAGGAAGTGACTATTATAGATAAAATAGCAAATAATAGAAAGCGGCACTGCAAGATCCACCCAAAAGACCCCAACTGTTTCATGAGGAAGTATTTAAAGGTTTTAGATGATAGAAAAAAATATGATGATATATCATACTCTATTTATCTTATAAAAAAATATCAAGACTTCTTAAGCGAGCTTGATTTCGTTATACATTTTGATTTATCCTCATATATATCTTCTGATGATGAAAGAGACTACAAGTCTCCTAGAAATGTAGAAGCTGTGCAAAATGATATTAACAAGATAAAAGAGGTTTTGAAGTCAAGAAATATAGATATAAACTCTTGCACTCTCGAAATTAATAGGCTTTCACACGAGAAAAAAATTATAGAAAGCTATTACAGGCTATAAAATTACTCTCCTAGAGAAATTCTAGGAGAGTTTCATTTTAATAATTTTTTGGAACAATTTCAAAATAGCTTTGAGGGTGTGCGCACACAGGACATACAAGAGGTGCTTTGTTACCTACATGAATATGACCACAATTTAGACATCTCCAAACAACTACTTCATCTTTTTCAAATACTAGCCCTTTTTCAATATTTTCAAGAAGTTTTCTATATCTTTCTTCGTGTTCCTTCTCTATTTTAGCTACTCCTCTAAACATTGCAGCTATTTGAGTAAATCCTTCTTCTTCTGCATCTTTTGCAAAACTTTCATACATTTCTGTCCACTCATAGTTTTCGCCTTCTGCAGCATCTCTTAAATTTTCTTCTGTTGATGGTACTTTTCCGCCATGTAATAATTTAAACCACATTTTAGCATGTTCTTTTTCATTTCCTGCTGTTTCTTCAAATATATTAGCTATTTGAACATAACCATCCTTTTTTGCTTGAGAAGCATAATAACTATACTTGTTCCTTGCTTGTGACTCTCCACTAAATGCTGCAAGTAAGTTTTTTTCTGTTTTTGTTCCTTTAATATCCATAAATACATTCCTCCTCGTAACTAGTATAATTATACAACAAAGAAAAGAAAAGTCAAATGTTTTTTTGTCATTTATCAAATCACTCTATTTAATCTATTTTTTCATATATTTATTTACATAAGTATTGACTTATGTACACTTTTTGGATACAATATCTTTGTCCGATTACTACAAAACCGTTTGAGATTTCAAAGGAGGAATCTACATGAAAAAGTTTATAACTAAAAACTGCTTCCCTATTCCAGAACAAAAAGTAAATCTTCGATTTACTTCCATCACTAGAATTAATTCTAGTGATGTTTTTTATAAAGAGTTTGTAACCCAAGTTTCCACCTAATAAAATTATTTACTAGGCCACATTTTTCTTTATAGGACGCCCAACTCGACCATTATCCATCGCAATTTCTTGGTCCCACCTACTATTTTTTATATATTTCCTTATTATATTTAAGCTTCCATTTATATCTGCATTTATTTTCTTTCCTTCATTTGTTATAAATAATCCTCTATACTTTCTTCTAGT
>JAFVCY010000036.1 GCA_017478805.1 Clostridia bacterium | reverse complement strand
TCTATCTATTTCTTCCATTTTTGCTATTACTTTTTCTTTTCCGTGAAGCATTGACTCACTATCAAACTCATCAGCACGTATAGACATGAATGCTGCATAATACGCCTTTGGAATATGAACCTTGAACCATGCTATTCTAAAAGCCATTGTAACATAGGCTGCAGCATGTGCTTTAGGGAACATATACTTTATCTTTTCACAAGACTCAATATACCAGTCTGGTACATCGTGCTCTTTCATAAGTTCTTTATACTCTGCCCACTTTTTAGGGTCTTTTAGTGCCTTTCCTTTTCTTACTGTTTCCATTATTTTAAATGCAGGGTTTGGCTCTAAGCCTTTGTCTATAAGGTAAATCATAATATCATCACGACAGCATATTGCATCTTGCAGTGTAACTATCCCTTCTTCTATAAGTGTTTGAGCATTTCCAAGCCATACATCCGTGCCATGAGAAAGTCCAGAAATTCTAACAAGCTCATCAAAAGTAGTAGGTCTTGTGTCCATGAGCATTCCTCTTACAAACTTCGTACCAAACTCAGGCACTCCATATGTACCAACTTCAGAGTGTATCTGCTCTGGAGTTACTCCTAAAGCCTCTGTTGAGCAAAAAATTGACATTGTCTCTTTATCATCAAGAGGTATCTTTTTAGGGTCCTTCCCAGTTATATCTTGTAGCATTCTTATCATAGTTGGGTCATCATGACCTAGAATATCAAGTTTAAGCAAATTTTTATCTATAGAGTGATAATCAAAATGCGTAGTTACAATATTTGAAAACGGATCATCTGCAGGGTGCTGAACAGGACAAAACTCATATATTTCTCTACCTTTTGGAACAACTATTATTCCACCAGGATGCTGACCAGTTGTCCTCTTAATCCCCGTACAACCAAGCGATATTCTATTTATTTCCGGTGCTGGCAAACTTTGACCTCTTTCCTCTAGATATTTCATTACATAGCCATAAGCTGTCTTTTCTGCAACAGTACCTATAGTTCCAGCTTTGTAAGTTGTTCCTTTACCAAATATTACCTCTGTATACTGATGCGCTTTTGCTTGATACTCTCCAGAAAAGTTAAGGTCAATATCCGGTTCTTTATCTCCATTAAATCCTAGAAATGTCTCAAAAGGTATATCCATACCATCTTTTTCATATGGTGTTCCGCATACCGGACAATCTTTATCTGGAAGGTCAAAACCATTTTTTACACCATAATCCGAGAAATCTGAATGCTTACAGTTTGGGCATCTATAATGTGCTTTTAGAGAATTTACCTCAGTTATACCTGTCATGTTAGCAACAAAAGATGAACCAACAGAGCCTCTTGAGCCAACCAAATATCCATCTTCATTAGATTTCCATACAAGCTTTTGAGCTATTATATACATAACTGAAAATCCATTTTTAATAATAGAATCAAGTTCTTTTTCCAGTCTATCCTTAACTATATCTGGTAGATTTTCACCGATAAAGTTCTTTTGCTCTTGATTCTGCAATATCACGTATAGTTTGCTCGCAACCATCTATATGTGGTGGACACTTCTCATCAGATATTGGTGAGATTCTGTCACACATATCAGCAATTTTATTTGTATTAGTTACAACTATCTCATAAGCTTTTTCGGTCGGTAAATAGTCAAATTCTTTAAGCATTTCATCAGTTGTTCTAAAATATAGTGGTGCTTGCATATCTGCATCATCAAATCCTTGACCTGCCTGTATTATTCTTCTATATATCTCATCTTCAGGATCTTTAAAGTGTACATCGCATGTTGCAACTACTGGCTTGTTTAATTTTTCACCTAGATTTATAATATCAATATTTACTTGTTTTACTTCTTCATGAGTAAGTTTAATAATCTCTTTGTTCCTAATTTTTCTTCCTGTTCTTGTATAGAACTCATTATTTCCAAGTGGCTGAACTTCTAAGTAATCATAATAATTTGCAATCGATTCAATTATATCACTGCTGTCTTTTTCCACTATTGCCTGATAAAGCTCTCCACTTTCACAAGCAGAACCAATAATTAGTCCTTCTCTATATCTATTTAGCATTGACCTAGATATTCTCGGCCTTTTTCTAAAATATGTAACATGTGAAAATGATACTAGCTTGTACAAATTTTTAAGTCCTATATAGTTTTTAGCAAATATGATTATATGATAAGTTGGTAGATTCCTTATATCCTCATCTATATTCGTGTATAAGTAACCATCGATATTTATATGTCTGCTTTTTGCCTCTTCAAGCATTTTTAGCATTACATACACTGTTGCCCTTGTATCATTTATAGCCCTATGTGCCCCTTCTAAAGACACTCCTAAGAACTCTGCTAATGTACCTAACTTATGATTTTCTACTTGATTATATAGTTCTCTTGCAATAGTTAATGTATCCATAACTACTGGTTTAAATCTGTCTAAAATGTTTAGTTCATTTGCATTGTATTTTATAAATCCTACATCAAATTTTGCGTTATGTGCAACCAAAATTGAGCCCTCGATAAAGTCTAAAAACTTAGGTAAAACTTCATTTATAGTAGGAGCGTTCGCTACCATGTCGTTAGTTATATGAGTAAGTTCTTGTACTTTTGGTGGAATTGACCTTTCTGGATTTACAAATGTTGAAAACTCATCAATTATTACTCCATCTTTTACCTTACAGCAAGCTATCTCAGTTATCTTGTCACATCTTGGTTCAAATCCGGTAGTCTCTAAGTCAAATACACAGTATGTATCAGGAACTTTAAGGTCTGGCTCTACATCTTGCACTAAATACCCTTCTACTCCGTATAATATTTTGATTGGTGCTGCATCTAATACTTGCTGAGTTGTAGGATTCTTAACGTCATTTAGCTCTTTTGCTAAGTCTGTATAATCATCCATTATTACATGGTTTGCCTCTGGAAATGCTTGTACTACACCATGGTCTGTTATAGCAACTGCAGGATGTCCCCACTTAATTGCTTGCTTTATAAGGCTCTTAGCACTACTTACAGCATCCATTGCACTCATTTGTGTATGCATATGAAGTTCACATCTCTTATGCTCTGCCGTGTCCTTTCTTCCTTCTGGCTTTGGAGCTGAATTTACACTTGTAATCATTATAACTAAATCATGAGCATAACTGTCAACTTGAGCTCTACCATATACTTTTACATAGTTTCCAGGCTTTACTTTTTTAGCTATTTTTTCTGAATCCTCTAAAGACATGAACATTTTGCAAGAAATAGTACTTGTTCTGTCTGTTACATCAATAATTTGAAGTATTTTTCCTGATTTAAGTTCCCTTGCCTCTGATGCACATATTTCTCCTTCAATTGTAACTAAGCCATAACTATCATCTAATTTAACAATTTTAACCGTCTCATTTTGTGATATATCTTCTCCTATTATAACATGCTCTGGCATATCTGCAAGAATTTTAGCTTGAGGAGCTCTTTGCTGAAAATTATTATTTATTGCAGGCTTTACATCATATGTTTGAACTGGAGATTTTACTACTCCTTCTATCTCTGATGCTGAAGGCACTTTCATAATAGTTGTTGTAATAGTTTTAGATATTAAAGTTGCATCTGGACTGTCTTCAAAAACTACGTTTACATTGTTCCCGTATTTTATCTTTATTAATTTTGAAACCGTTTCATTTATTTGTTTCAAGTTTAGAAAATTAGAATAGGATTTCATAATTATTATTCTTATTATTTTTTCCTCTATGACTATATTAGCATCAGAAAATATCCCCTTTGTATATGGATAAGAACTTTCTACTTCTGTTAAAATATTCTTTATACGTTCTACAGTTAAAGGCTGAACTTCTCCTATATATTTATACTGTACTTTAAAGCTTGAAAGATCATAAAGTTTAGCTGCCTGCTGTTCAAACTGCAATATATCCGAATTTGATATATTAAGTGAGCTACTTGCAATTAAAATAGCAGAATTTAGTTTTTTAGAAAACTTTATTTCTTCAACTGTAGCATCAAGAAGAGTGCTATCTAGATTTGTATTAAAAAAAACTTCTCTAACTAATTTTGACATTTTACAACCCTCTTTACCTCTTTTTTTGACTTTTTTCTTTTTTAGTTATACGAAAATAAATTGCAGCTCAATACTCTAATTGTTTCTGCAATTTACTTACATATAATCTAAAATATATTCATCACATCTTTAAAAGTAACCACTACTGTTAGCATAAGAAGAAGTCCCCAACCTATATACGTGACAATAATTTCAAACTTTTCACTTGGCTTTCTTCTAGATATCCATTCATATAGTACAAAAACTATTTTTCCACCATCTAGTGGTACAAACGGTAAAATATTAGCAGCTCCTACAGCTAAACTAATTAATGCTAGCATATTTAGATATTCTAAAATTCCACTTGTTTTTGAAACTACAACTCCAATACCTACAATACTACTTACATCATTTATTCCAACTTTACCTTGAAATAACTGAACATATGAATCTATTACTGTCTTTATAGTATTTAATGCTTTTTTTAATGAATAATATATGTTAGATTTTTCTTCTTTTGTATTTAACACACCTAAATCAAAACGTGACTGCTCATTTGGAATTACTACTAGGTTTTCTACTTTTCCATCTCTTTCTATTTCAAAATTTAGAGATATTCCAGCAGAGCTTTGAACTACACTTATTATATCAGTAGAATTATTTAGAGCATTTCCATTTATACTTAATATTCTGTCTTTTGCCTTTATTCCTGCACTTTCTGCTGCAGACCCCATTGCTACAGAGTTTACAACTGTTTCATCTTTAGAAATAAATGCAACGCCCATATACCCTATTTTCTTTACTACATTGCTAGCGACTACATATCTTTTTTCGTTTAAGTGCAAATATTCAATTTCCACTGTTTCTGGGCCATCATAATTTGAAATAACTAAATCACTTGCAAAAGTAACATCTTTAGAATTAATTTTAGTTATTTTATCCCCAACAGTTATTCCCGCCTCAATTAAAGGTGAAGAGTCTGATAGTTCCGTTATCTCTGTTGTATATACTGGAACAAAAGCCGAAACTGACATAAGAACTATGAAGCCTAGTATAAAATTAAATATTACGCCCATGGAAAGTACTATTATCCTTTTAAGCGGATGCTTTTTTTCAAAAGAATTTTCACTTTCTGATTCTTCGCCTTCGCCTTCAATCATTACGTAACCACCTAGTGGAATCCACCTTAGTGAATAAACTGTTTCTTTATACTTTTTTTGAAATATTTTAGGTCCATAACCTATTGAAAATTCATTTACTCCTATTTTAAATGCTTTAGCTGCTAGAAAATGTCCAAATTCATGAATTGTTGCAACTATGCATAATATAACAAGTAATTTTACTATCGTTATTAAAAAAGTTAACATTTACATACTCCTTAATACCTACTACATATATAATTTTAAAAATATATACATAATTGGTGCTATAAATAATATACTATCAAATCTGTCTAATATTCCACCATGACCTGGAATTAAATTTCCAAAATCTTTTACATTGCAAAACCTTTTTATTGCCGATGCTGCTAAATCACCAAATTGCCCCGCTACACCTGCAACAAATCCTGCAAGTAACATTGACCAAATATTTAGACTCATACCTAAGTAAAAATTTCCTATAGTTGTCATAATAACACCTGCAAGTGTTACACCTACTATACTACCGAGAGATCCTTCTACTGTCTTATTCGGACTAATCTCAGGACAAAGCTTATGTTTCCCTATAGTTCTTCCTACCATATACGCAAAAGCATCACCTACAAACGCTACTACTATCACATATGCTAAGAAAAATCTACCACCTTCTAGAAATAATATGAGCTTAATAAACGAAAACATAAATGGTATGTAAAGTAGCGAGAATATAGTTATTGCTACATCTACTATGTTTCTTTTTAGTTTTATAAGTATAATATACACAAAAGAACCTATTAAAAGAATTGGTAAAATACATTTTAGTATCATCATTTTTGTTTCTTCAGGCACTGATTCTCCAACTAAAAATGTAGCACTGCATGCAACATATCCAATAAATGATATTGGTCTATATCCCGCCGACTTAAAGGCTTTGTTATACTCATAAATTCCAGCTAGTGAAAGTGCAAATACTATTAAACTATCTAATATTTTGTTACTATATATTATAAATAGTGCTGTAACAAGTACAATTATAGCACTAGAAATTATCCTTTTTTTCATTACATCTTTCCTCTATACTTATAATTTATACTTCCATTACTTCCTTTTCTTTTTTAGCTATTTCACTATCTACTTGACTTGTATATTTATCTGTTATTTTTTGAATCTTATCTTCTGCTTGTTTTAATTCATCTTCAGATAAATTTCCATTTTTATTTTCTGCTTTTGCATCTTCCATTGCATCTCTTCTTATATTTCTTATTGCAATTTTTGCATCTTCACCTTGTGATTTAACATCTTTTGCAATTTCTTTTCTTCTTTCTTCATTAAGCTCTGGGAAGTTAAGTCTAATTGATGTTCCATCATTTATTGGATTAATACCAAGTTCTGCCATATTTATTGCTCTTTCTATAGGTGCCACTAAACTCTTATCCCATGGAGTTATTAAAATCTGCCTTGCTTCTGGTACAGATATGCTTCCTACCTGGTTTATAGGCGTTTGAGCTCCATAATAATCAACCATCACTTTATTTAATATTGCAGGGTTTGCTCTTCCTGCTCTTATTGCAGTAAGCTCTTCTACAAGGTGAGCTATCGCTTTTTTCATTTTTTCTTCAATATTATTATAATCCATTTTTTTCTCCTCCAAAAATATCATATATATTATACATATTAACTGAATAAAAATCAAGAAATGATTTAACTTTTATATAACAATTTTTTACCTTCATGCTATATTATATTTTTAACTTATTTTTTGATTACAATTCATTATCACATATATTATTTGCAATTATAATATTTTTTTGAATATTTTATTTTTCCTATCATATACTGTAATTAAGAAAACAAAATCATTTCTGTATTAAATTTAAGAAGGAGGAATTATTATGCTTAAATTTACAAAAATGCACGGAATTGGCAATGACTTCATTGTCATAGAAAAAGAAGAGTTAAAAGATGGAATAGACAAGAATTTACTTGCACGAAATCTTTGTAATAGACATACTGGAATTGGTGGAGATGGTCTTTTAATAGTTTCAAAAACTAAAGATGCAGATGTAGAACTTGAGATATATAATTCTGATGGTAGCGTAGCTGGTATGTGTGGTAATGGTGTAAGGTGCATAGCGAAATATTATGCAGATAATACTGGCAAGAAAAATGGAAAGATAACTATTCATACCTTATCTGGCATAAAAGAGGTTTCCTACACCTACGATAATGAATTTATAGCAACAGTTGATATTGGAAGTGCTACTTTTGACAAAGGCCATATGGCGCTTTACACAGATGAAAGTGTGATATACAACTATCCTCTTTCACTTCCTCAAGGCACATTTAATATAACTTGCGTTTATCTTGGCAACCTTCATACAATAATATATGTAGATAATCTCATGCTCTATCCTTTTGAAGAAATAGCACTCGCTATTCAAAAAAATCCACTTTTCTTCAATAGTACTAATGTTGAGTTTGTAAATGTGATTAATAAAAATACTATTGAAATGCTCGTATATGAAAGAGGCTGTGGAGAAACTTTAGGTTGTGGAACTGGTGCATCTGCTGCGGCTTACGTTTCTTTTAAAATGGGTAAGGTATCAAATGATGTAGATGTAAGGCTAAAAGGTGGAGAACTTCATGTATATTTAGATACAAAAATCAAGCACATTTTTTTAACAGGTACAGCTGAAACTGTCTACAGTGGTCAAATTGAGGTATAAATAATTAAACAGGTAGAATTATTTCTATCTGTTTATTACTATAACAAAAATAATTTTCTTAAATAATTTTTAAGAACTAGTTATTTGTAATTATGCAAACAAAGACAAATATATACTAGATATATTATATGTATATTTTTTCCTTTTTAATCAAAAAAATAACTCACTTAAATATGTTATTTTAAGTGAATTATTTTCTATTAATCTTGATTTAATGGATAAACGCTTGCTTTAGTATCAGTCTTTCCTTTTCTTTCAAATCTTAAAACACCACTTGCTTTTGCAAATAATGTATCATCAGAACCAATACCAACATTTATACCAGGATGTATTTTTGTTCCTCTTTGTCTGTATAAAATGTTACCAGCTTCTACAAATTGTCCATCTGCTCTTTTAGCTCCAAGTCTCTTACCAATACTATCTCTTCCATTTTTGGTAGAGCCACCGCCTTTTTTATGTGCCATTTAAATTCCCTCCTTAACTTAAATAATAACTTTTAGAATTAATCTTTATTTTCTTCTACATTTTCAGCAGCTGCTTTTTTGCTAGAAGAAAGTGTAATTTTTTCAATTTGAATCTTTGTATAAGGTTGTCTATGACCTTGCATTTTTCTCTCATTTTTCTTTGCTTTATACTTGTATACAAGTATTTTCTTATCTTTACCATGAGAAATTACAGTTGCAGTAACTTTCGCACCTTTTACATATTCTTCTCCAATTGAAACTTTTCCATCACTTGAAACAAGTAATACCTTATCGAAAGTAGTAGTTGCTCCTTCTTCTAAAGATTCAATTCTTGGAACGAAAACAATGTCACCTTCAGACACTTTAAATTGTTTTCCTGCGATTTCAACTATTGCGTACATTTTAACGTACCTCCTTTATTTCCAACTTGCTCTCGCCATCTAAGGTACTATAAAAGATTTTAAACCTTTTCTGTGCGGAATACTTAAATATTTTAGCATTTTTTTTTACAAATGTCAAATATATAGATATATTTTTTATTATTTCATCAATTTTTTTGTTATTTTATATTTGCTTAATTATATTTTTTCACTTTTTAATCTAAAATTCAATAAATCCAAAAAATGAATAAATCATAAAATTATAAATTGAAATAACTTGATGGCTTTTTGTTATGTAAAACTATATATCTTTTTTTATTATGACTTTCAAATGATTTAAAAGAATTCCCCTGAGATATGAATCCCAGGGGATAATATTATTTTCTTCTTCTACGTTTCCTCTTTCTTCTCAAATGCATGATATCATCTAAGACTTTCTCAACCTGCTTGACCGAAAGGCAGGGGAGCACATTTTCTGTAATAGGTGTGTTATACACACCTTCCCCACGGTCATTTGTGACCATGAGCTCCCATTTTTCATGCTGATAAGTGCCGCAATCACAGCGGTCATTCCAGCATACGCTTGCTCCATAGCCGTTTGGGAACAGAAAGTTTTTGTTTACTCCTGAAGTATGCCAGTCTATAAACTGACTTACGAGAAACTCCTGATGCTTAAAAGTTTCAGCAAGCTTAAGAAATATCTTTTGGCTTAGTTCTTCATCCTCAAGAACTCTCTCGATGTCCAGTATTTCATATTTTGATAACATAATATGCCTCCTAAAAATTTTTTCACAATTATGACTTTCATATCAGCCATAATTGTGGCTAATACCAATTTTTACGTACATATATTATTATAACATACATTTTTTAGAAAATCAACATTTATGTAAATTTAAGTGTTAATATTCATGTTTAAATTTAACTTTAAATATATTTCTATCTTTTTTTTGGTGAAATAAAAGTACTGAAATACTTTAATAAACTCATTGTATATAGTATAATATATGTACAAAGGAGCGATAGTATATGATGTATTCTTATGTTAAATATTCAGATGGCACAGAAGTAGTTTTTTCAGATATATATAAAGGAAAAAATGGTGAAAAATGTATTAATGTACATTTTGAGAGAACAACTGAAAACGGATTTGATTCTGTAAGAATAAAATTACCTAGTTATGAAGTAGAAGTATGGGAAGGTAATTATAGTGATAAAGAAATAGAATTATTTAAAAAAATAGTTGAAAATAGTTCAGACTTATTTTATAAATATGCAAGTGAAGGAGGATTAAAATTTGCCTAGTATATTTGAAACAAATCGGTTATAAAATTTATTTTTGGTCTAATGAAAATGAGTAACCTATTCATGTCTATATATCAAAAGGAAGGCCTAGTAAGGCTTCTACAAAAGTATGGTTAACTAGGTCAGGAAATTGTATATTAGAAAATAACAAAAGTAAAATTCCTAAAAATGAACTTAATTCACTTATGGATATAATAGCAAAACATTATTTTATTATTATTTCAAAGTGGATGGAATACAATAGTATTAAAAACTTAGATGATGTAAAATATTTTTGTTAGGACAATTTGAAGTATATTATATTTAATATTTTAAACAAGCATTATTTATTCTATAACGTCAATAATGAAACAAGAAACTAATATTTATGCAAACTTCAACATCAGCAGTTTCCAGTATTTTCAACAAAAATAGAAATTTAAAAGAAGAATTTAAAGGAAGATTTAAACCAAATTTTTAAATCAAATTTTTAAATCAAATAAAGGAAAATTGTAGTAATTTACGTTTTGCAGGCAAAGGAGGAATAAAAATAATCAATGTATTCAAGCACGCTACCCCTACAGTTATTTACTCATGTTCTAATCAAAAAAATTTAAAGGAGGATAAAATTATGACTAAAACAGCTTTACTCAAACACAAAAGTCAGAAGACATATAAAAGTTTAGAAACCAAATGCACCCCAAACTCATATTTTAAGCCACCAATTAGAGCTATTCAGTTTCATAGGGAACTAGTAGATGAAGCTTGCACAAAAGCAAGTATGGGATTTAGTTTTTATGATGAAATTGCTGATGATAAAGAAAAGTGCTCACAGTATACAGTTTCTTTTCATTTCTTACATAAGCTCTATGGTAGGTTAAATAGAAACCAGGAAGAGGTATTTGATAAGATTCTTACAATTTTTGAAAATTTAGAGGACATAGCATAGCTTACAAAACTATAGCTCCACGATTATTTTCGTGGAGCTATAATTTGCTTATTAAAATATTTATTTAACATATCTTCTGCTATAGCAAAACTATCATTAATTTTTTCTAACTGGTCTTTTGAAAATTTACTTAGCACATAATCTACAAGTGGAATACTTTTATTTTCCGGCTTTCCTATGCCTATCCTTATTCTAGGAATATTCTCACCAGAGCAAAGACTTACAATGTTTTTCATACCATTATGAGTTCCAGCTGAACCACTTTCCCTATACCTTACTTTTCCAAATTCTAAATCTATATCATCATATATAATTATAATATCACTATTTTCTAGTTTGTAAAATGCTTTCAATCTTTGCACAGCTTCACCACTTAAATTCATAAAAGTTTGAGGTTTAACAAAAATTACCTTTTCTTTTCCAATATTCACAGTTCCAATTAGTGCATTTTTATCCATCTTATCTATTTTAAAGTTATATTTTTCTTCTAAATATTCTAGAAACATAAATCCTGTATTATGTCTTGTTCTTTCATATTCCTTTCCAGGATTGCCTAGTCCAACTACTAATTTCATAACTTACTCCTTTTTATTAATTTTATATACACAAGATACTCTTTTTTCCTTGATTTTTATTTACAAATGTAGTATCATATATATGTATATTATATAACAATTTTATATATATTACAAGGAAAGTAATATACATTTGTGAGTTGATAAGAAAGTAGGGGTTATTTTTGTTAGAAAGTATATTTACTAAATTACATATAAAAGCAAAGCCTACCAAGGTTTTAACATATTTTTTCTATACAATAACATGTATAATTTGTATAGTATGTATAGCCAAAACACTTAGGTTTTTATTTGGAGATATCGTAATGCCAAATACTACATCTCCATACATGTTTGCAATTTACTTTTTTATGCCAGTATTTGCTTTTTCATACTACGTAAATTCTGGTATACCAACAAATGATGAGAAAAAAGTTAAAATGTATGTTATTACTGTTATACTATTCTGCATTATTGTTGGTACGTTTATTTCGACCTGGATTAATGTTGCTTTTTGGTGGATACTTAAAAGATTAGAAAATTTTGATAAAGTTATGGCGACATTTCCAGAGCTATTTGCACCAGCAATAAAAACAATAACATTTGCAGTGCCATTTATAGGTGTATTTAAAGTTATAGATTATATTCTAGGAATATATAGAGATGAAGATATGACAAAAAGTATAACTGGTTTTTCAGGACTAAATACTATGTCAAATGCTAAAGATACAGGTGTATATTCTTGCAGTACTGTAATATGTAAAACAAAAGGAACAGCTGTTCCAGTTGTAGTTCCAGAAAAAAAGAGATTTGAATCAACTTTGGTACAAGGTGCAACTGGTACTGGTAAGACTGCTACTGTTCTTTTACCGATGAGTGCACTCGACCTTGAAAAGAAATTTTTCTTCAGAGAACTATCTAAAAAAATTGGTTACTCAATGCTAAAAAAAGGCATTGCATATGTAACTGGGCCATATGATAACGAATACATGAACAAAAACTTCTCACTTAGATTTTTAAAGCCAAAAAGAGGCATGGAAGAACAGTTTTTAATGCAAGTAAGAAATTTAGTACAGTATAAAGATGAAGCAACAGGAGAGATAATATACAAAAATTTAGGTATAACGGTTGTTGAAAACGATGGAAAGTACATTTCTGATTTTACAGCAGTCGCTAAGAACTTTGATATTGATGTACTTTCAGTTGACCCTTCAAGTCCTGAGACAACGCTATCCATAAATCCATTTGCTATAGAGGACCCAAATAAAGTTGCATCAATTATAGCTGATGTTTTAAAATCAATGTATGAAGACCAAGGTGGAGGTGGTGCAGGCGACCCATTCTTCACGCAAGTTACGCTAGATGCCTTCCAAAACTTAGGTATTCTACTTAAAGAAATGTATCCTAGACTTAATAATGGTGAAATGGCAAGCTTAGAAGATATGCTTGAACTACTTTATAACTTTGATAAAGTTGAAGAAATGACAGAAGAACTTAAGAAAGTTCCAGAACTTGAAGCAAAATACAGATTACTTATAAATTACTTTGAAAAGAATTTCTATAAACCATCACTTAATATAAATGGTTATGAGATTCCAGGCACTAGAGGTAGTGGTAGAAAAGATACAGAACGTTACCTATATGGAGCTATAACTCAGCTTAATAACCTTGTAAGAAATCCAGGTCTAAAGAAGGCTCTTTGTGGTAAAACAAATATATTACAATTTGATAAAGCATTAGAAAATGGCTCAATTATTACTGCATGTTCTAGAAAAGGTGATTTGGGTATCATACAATCCAAAGCATTTGGTATGTTTTTTATACTTCAATTTCAAGATGCTGTTTTAAGAAGAAAAGGCTCTGAAGAGTCTCGTACTCCACACTTTTTATACATTGATGAGTTTCCTGAATATTTAAACAAAGATATGGATGTTATGTTTACGCTATTTAGAAAATATAGATGTGCCGTAACAGTAGCACTTCAAAACTTATCACAACTTGAAAAAACAGGAAAAGGATATTATAGGCAAACAGTACTTGCAAATACTAAGACACAGATCGTATTTGGTGATACTGTTCCAGAAGATAGCAAATACTGGCAAGATGCATTTGGTAAAGAGAAAGTTCCAGACCCATCATCTTCATTTGTTATTGATGGCGGAGAACTAAAGAAATCTTCAAAAATTGAAATCAAGAAGAAGGAAAGAGCTGAAAGCTTTAAAATTCAAGACCAAGGTTTTGGGGCTATATATTACAAAACTAAAGATAACAGTGGAAAAACAATTTATGGTCAAGGAAAAACTTCATTCCTTGCAAATAAGTATAAGCAAAAACAGAATATACTTAATTATAACTTTGAAAAGTATATGATAACTAAACCTGATAGTCCAACAGTTATATTAAACAATTCTGATACTGAAGATGATGATAAACTATTTGGAGTAAATACAACACAAAAATTTATGGACGAGTTAAAGAGTACACATGCAGAAGAAATTAATAAGGCAGAATCAAACTTTGTAAGTATTAATAGTAATATTCAGTCAGTAAAACCATCTACTCAGTCACCAACTACTACTAATGAACCAATTGCTTTTGAGGATATTGTATTTGAAGAACTAGTTCCAGAAAGAGAAGATGCTACAAAAGATGGTGGAGCAATAACTGAATCTCATGAAATTCCTGCAATTTCAAAGAAGAAAAATTAAACCCTACATATATGATATAATAGAGTTATAAGTTTTAAGAGTATATCTAGAATTAAAGTTCAAGCGATATAGAGTAGAGATTATTTTTCTACTTACACGGATTAGTTAAAAGCTATGTACGGAGTCTTAAAAATAGAATTTTCGTGCATAGCTTTTTTGTAATTTCTTGTGCTTTATTTAATAATTATTTTAAGGAGGAATTTTTTATGAAGTATGTAAAAAAATTAGTAGGAGAAAGGATTTATTTATCTCCAGCAAATCCAGAAGACTTTGAGACATATTCTAGCTGGCTCAATGATTTTCATACCACTGACTACATTGGAAGAAGTAGTGCTATTTTATCTTTAGGAGAAGAGAAAGATTATCTTTTAAAAGCTAAAGATTATGAATGTTTTTTATCTATTATTGAACTTGAAAGTGATAAATTACTTGGAAATATTAGTCTAGGAAATATTGAACACATTAGTAGAACGGCAACACTTGGAATATTTATAGGTGATATAGAATCAAGAAATAAAGGATATGGAACTGAAGCTATAAAGCTTTTACTTGATTATGGTTTTAATTACTTAAATTTAAACAACATTGATTTAAAAGTATTTTCTTTCAATGAGAGGGCTATAAGGTGCTATGAGAAATGTGGCTTTAAAGTATATGGTAAACGAACAGAAGCAAAGTTTATAAATGGTAAATACTATGATGAAATATTTATGGAAGTTCTAGCTAAAGACTTCAAAGGAAGCGCTATAACGAACAAAAATGTATAAATGAAAAAGAAGTGGCTATATATATGTAGTCACCTCTTGCTTTTTATTTTTTACCTCCAAAGAAATACTTAAGTATAAATCCAGCACCAACTGCGATTAAGATTACCATTATAACGTAATTATACATTGAAGTTGTTCTAAACCTTATACTTGTAGACATTATTATTGCAGCCACAATGATAACTACTCCAAGTGCTGTTATTACTTTTCCGATAGTATTCTTTGAATTAAACACAAGCATTATCACTCCTATAATTAGTGGAACTACTATAAGTCCTGATGGCATATTAAAACCCCATCCAAAAAATCTAAAATTTCCCAAACTCATAGTAACATCTGTCTGCTGAAGCAAGAAAAAAAGTCCTGCACCAATTACAAGAATACCTAATATTAAATCCATAGAGTTCTTATTTCTATTTTCCATTTTATCCTCCTAATTTCAAATTTCAAGTTAATTATATTACATAATAGATATTTTGTCAACTATATATAGAAGTTAAAAATATGAGCCTAGCAAAATGCTAAACTCATATCTATATTATTAATCGTCTATAATGTCATCTTCATCTTCTAAGTCTTCATCAGTTTCTTTAGGATTTTTTCCTAAAACTTCAGCTTCCTTCTTAGCTAAAGCCTCTCTATTTGCTCTTTCTTGTTCATCCTGTTTAATTTCTTCTGGATTTTCAACATCAATTTCGCCATAATTTACAACACCTGTACCTGCAGGTATTAATCTACCAATTATAACGTTTTCTTTAAGTCCAAGTAAGTAATCTACTTTACCTTTAACTGCTGCATCAGTAAGAACCCTTGAAGTTTCTTGGAATGATGCTGCAGATAAGAATGAATCTGTAGAAAGTGCTACTTTAGTAATACCAAGAAGTGTCTTTTTACCAGTAGCTGGTTTCTTACCTTCTGCTTTAGCAATTTTATTTGCCTGATTAAAATCTGTCATATCAACAGTTGTACCAGTAAGAAGAGTTGTTTCACCTTTATCTTCAACAAATATCTTTCTAAGCATCTGACGAGCCACTATTTCAATATGTTTATCATCAATATGAACACCCTGAGTTCTATATACTTTTTGAACTTCTTCAATCAAGTAGTTTTGAACTGCAATATCACCTTTAATACGTATGATATCATGTGGATCAAGAGAACCTTCTGTAATTCTATCTCCTGCCTCAATTTTATCTCCTGTATGTACAGCAAGTCTCATACCAAATGGTATTAAGTATTTTTCTGTATATTTATCATCAGCTGTTACTATTACTTCTTTGTTATTACCCTTTTCGCCTACTGTTACAGTTCCAGCAATTTCAGAGACCATAGCAACACCCTTTGGCTTTCTAGCTTCAAAAAGCTCTTCAACTCTAGGAAGACCTTGAGTAATATCTCCTCCTGCTATACCACCAGAGTGGAATGTTCTCATTGTAAGCTGTGTTCCTGGCTCACCTATTGCTTGTGCAGCTATAATACCTACAGCTTCTCCTGGAGATATCAAACCACCAGTTGCAAGGTTCTTACCATAGCACTTGCAACATACGCCTCTTACAGACTCACAAGTAAGTGCTGAACGAATTTTTACTCTTGTTTTACCAGTCTTTACTATTTTTTTGGCAATATCAGAAGTTACATATGTGTTCTTTATAAATAGCATATTTCCTTCATCATCAAATATATCCTCTGCTAGATATCTTCCTTCAATTCTTTCTTCTAGTTTTTCAATTGGCTCTCCAGATTCAAGTATATCTTCAACATAAAGTCCTTGATCTGTTCCACAATCTTCTTCCATAACAATTATATCTTGGTTAACATCAACCATTCTTCTTGTTAGGTAACCAGAGTCAGCTGTTCTTAAGGCAGTATCAGCTAGACCTTTTCTTGCACCATGTGATGAAATGAAGAATTCAAGTACATCAAGTCCATCTTTAAAGCAAGATTTAATAGGAAGTTCTACTGTCTTACCTGAAGTATCAGCCATAAGTCCACGAATACCTGCAAGCTGTCTAATCTGTGTTGGGTTACCTCTTGCACCAGTATGTGCCATCATAAATATTGGATTTAGTTTATTATGACTGTTCATTATAGCATCTTGTATCTTATCAGTAACATCTGACCATGTCTTAATTGTTTCGTTATATCTTTCATCATCAGATATAAGTCCACGCTTATAATTTTTTAGTATATGTGCAACTTTTTCTTCTGCCTCAGCAAGAAGTCCTGCTTTTTCTTCTGGAACTTCTATATCTGCAACTGAAACTGTAATTGCAGCCTTTGTTGAATATTTATATCCATTAGCTTTTATATCATCTAGAACTACAGCAGTCTTTGGAAGTCCATGTTTCTCTATACATTTATCAATGATTACTCCAAGTTCCTTCTTTCTAACTGGGAAATCAATTTCAAGTTTAAATTCATTTTCAGGATTACTTCTATCAACAAAACCAATGTCTTGAGGAATATAGCTATTAAATATCAATTTTCCAACTGTAGTCTCAATTATCTTACTCTTCTTCTTATCTCCTTCACCTTTTGTCATTCTAACTTTTATTAATGAGTGAAGTGTAATATAATGTTCATCATAGGCCATCATAGCCTCATCTACATTTGCAAATGTTAGTCCTTCGCCTTTTTCACCTTCAACGTCCATTGTTAAATAGTATGAACCAAGTATCATATCCTGTGAAGGTACTGCAACCGGTTTACCATCTTGAAGTTTTAAAAGGTTATTAGAAGCAAGCATTAAACATTTTGCTTCTGCTTGTGCTTCTGGAGAAAGAGGTACGTGAACGGCCATCTGGTCTCCATCGAAGTCAGCATTAAATGCTGTACAAACAAGTGGATGAAGTTTTATTGCTCTTCCTTCAACAAGAACTGGCTCAAATGCTTGAATACCAAGTCTGTGAAGTGTTGGAGCACGGTTTAGCATTACAGGTCTATCTACAATTACTTCTTCTAGTATATCCCATACTGCAACGTCCATTCTTTCAACCATTCTCTTTGCATTTTTTATATTAAATGCAAGGCCTCTTTTAACAAGCTCCTTCATAACAAATGGTTTAAATAGTTCTAGCGCCATTTCTCTTGGAAGTCCGCATTGGTAAATTTTAAGTTCTGGTCCAACAACAATAACTGAACGTCCAGAATAGTCAACTCTTTTACCAAGTAGGTTCTGTCTAAAACGACCTTGTTTTCCTTTTAACATATCAGATAGAGATTTTAAGGCTCTTCCACCTGCACCTGTTATAGGTTTACCACGTCTACCATTATCAATTAAAGCATCTACTGCTTCTTGAAGCATTCTTTTTTCATTTCTTACTATTATATCAGGAGCCTCAAGCTCAATTAACTTTTTAAGTCTGTTATTTCTATTAATAACTCTTCTGTACAAATCATTAAGGTCAGATGTTGCAAATCTACCACCATCTAATTGTACCATTGGTCTTAAATCTGGTGGAATAACTGGAACAACATTTAATATCATCCATTCTGGTCTATTTCCAGACTTTATAAATGCATCAACTGTTTCTAATCTCTTTAATAGTTTTTGTTGCTTTTGACCACTAGCATGATTTAATTCTTTTAATATTTCTTCCTTTAATTTTGGAAGGTCTATTTCCTTTAGAAGCTGCTGAATAGCTTCAGCTCCCATTGAAACTTTAAAACTTCCTACTCCAAACTGTTCTATTGCTTCTCTATATTCTTTCTCACCAAGTACATCGCATTTTTTTAACATTGTTTCTTTTGGATCAGTTACAATATATGCAGCAAAGTAAATAACTTTTTCTAGTGCCTTTGGAGAAATATCAAGAAGAAGACTCATTCTTCCTGGTATTCCTTTAAAGTACCAGATGTGTGAGATAGGACATGCAAGTTCTATATGTCCCATTCTCTCTCTTCTTACTTTCTTTTTAGTGACTTCAACACCACATCTGTCACATATTATTCCTTTATATCTTACCTTTTTATACTTACCACAATAACATTCCCAGTCTTTTGTAGGTCCAAAAATCTTTTCACAAAACAAACCATCTCTTTCTGGTTTTAAAGTTCTATAGTTGATAGTTTCTGGTTTTTTTACCTCACCTTTTGACCATTCTCTCATCTTCTCAGGAGAAGCAATACCGATACTTAATCTATCAAAATTATCCATATCTTGCACTTTAAAAACTCACTCCTTCTCTATATTTAATTTTCTTCATCTTCAATATCATCAACAAAGCTTTCAATGTCTGCATCATCAAATTCATCTTCTGGCTCATCCATATCTTCATCAATATCATCTGAATCTCCATTTTCTACTACCATACCATCAAAGTCTGATTTTGTGATTCTACTGAAGTTCTCTATATCCTCATTTGTTTCAAGGATTATTTCTCTATCATCTACTTCTGTATCTACAGAGTCTTTTAAGCTAATTTGTTCATCGTTTTTATACATAGAAAGGTCTAGTCCTAAGCTTTGAAGTTCTTTAGTTAGAACTCTAAATGCTTCTGGAATACCTGGTTTTGGTATTTCTTCGCCTTTAACTATTGCTTCATACGTTTTTAATCTTCCTACAATATCATCTGATTTTACTGTAAGTATTTCTTGCAAAGTATATGCTGCACCATAGGCCTCGAGTGCCCAAACTTCCATCTCACCAAATCTCTGTCCACCAAACTGCGCTTTACCACCAAGTGGTTGCTGAGTAACAAGCGAATATGGTCCAATAGAACGAGCATGTATTTTATCATCAACTAAATGGAACAGTTTTAGCATGTACATGTATCCAACAGTAACTTTTCTATCAAATGGCTCTCCTGTTCTTCCATCATATACTGTAAATTTACCACTTCTATCTAGTCCTTTTGCTTCAAATAAATCTGCTATTTCTTTTTCTTTTGCTCCATCAAATACTGGTGTTGCAACTTTCCATCCATAAACTTTAGCTATGTATCCAAGATGCACTTCTAGTACCTGACCTATATTCATACGTGATGGAACACCAAGTGGGTTAAGTACGATTTGAAGTGGAGTACCATCTTCTAGATATGGCATATCTTCTCTTGGAAGTATTCTAGATATAACACCTTTGTTACCATGACGTCCTGCCATTTTATCTCCAACAGATATTTTTCTCTTTTGAGCTATGCATATTCTTACAACTTTATTTACACCTGCTGCAAGTTCATCAGAAGTTTCTCTTGTAAATATCTTAACATCTACAATTGTTCCTTCTTCACCATTTGGAACTCTAAGAGATGTATCTCTTACTTCTCTTGCTTTATCTCCAAATATTGCTCTTAAAAGTTTCTCTTCCGCAGTAAGTTCTGTTTCTCCCTTTGGAGTTACTTTACCTACTAGGATATCTCCTGGTCTTACTTTTGCACCAATTCTTATTATTCCATCTTCATCCAAATCTTTTAGTACATCATCACCAACATTTGGTATTTCTCTAGTAATTTCTTCTGGTCCAAGTTTTGTATCTCTACATTCACAATCATAGTCTTCTATATGTATTGATGTTAAAACATCATCTTTTACTAAATCTTCAGATATTAGTATAGCATCTTCATAGTTATATCCTTCCCAAGTCATGAAACCTACTAGAATATTTTTACCTATTGCAAGCTCTCCATTTTGTGTTGAAGGACCATCTGCTATTACATCACCTTTTTTAATCTTATCACCTTTTCTTACAATTGGCTTTTGATTAATACAAGTTCCTGCATTTGATCTTTGGTATTTAATTAGATTATATTCTTGTTTTCCTTTTTTACCTGAAAGGATTATTTTTTTGCTATCTACATAGTCTACTACACCATCTTCTTTAGCACAAATAACTATACCTGAATCTATAGCTGCTTTGTACTCAATTCCAGTACCTACTATTGGGCTATCTGTTGTAAGAAGTGGAACTGCCTGACGCTGCATGTTTGCTCCCATAAGTGCTCTATGGGCATCATCTGACTCTAGGAAAGGTATCATTGCTGTTGCAACTGATACTAACTGCTTTGGAGATACGTCCATGTAATCTATCTTATCTCTATCTATTTCTAATATATCTTGTTTATGTCTTGCTTTAACCCTTGCATTTTTTAGTCTTCCTTCTTCATCTAAAGGTTCATTTGCTTGAGCTATTATATATTTATCTTCAGTTTGAGCGTTCATATACTCAACTATATCTGTAACTTTTCCTGTTTCTTTATCAACTTTTCTATATGGAGTTTCTATAAATCCATATCTATTTATCACTGCATAAGTTGAAAGAGAACCTATAAGACCAATGTTTGGTCCTTCTGGTGACTCTATTGGGCAAAGTCTTCCATAGTGTGTATGGTGAACGTCACGAACTTCAAATCCTGCTCTTTCTCTAGAAAGACCTCCTGGGCCTAAAGCTGATATTCTTCTTTTATGTGTAAGTTCTGAAAGCGGGTTAATTTGATCCATGAACTGTGAAAGCTGACTGCTTCCAAAGAACTCTCTTAGTGAACTTACTATTGGTTTTATATTTATCATTGATTGAGGTGTTGCAGAGTCTAGGTCTTGTGTTACCATTCTTTCTTTTACAACTCTTTCAAGTCTAGCGATACCTATTCTAAATTGATTTTGAAGAAGTTCTCCTACACATCTTACACGTCTATTGAATAAATGGTCAATATCGTCTACATCTCCAAGACCAAATTTGAAGTTTAAGAAATAGTTTATTGTAGCTATAATATCATCTAAAGTAATATGTTTTACTACTAAATACTCTCTATTTTTAGCTATTATTTCTCTTAGTTTCTTTTCGTTTGCATCTGGATTTTCAGAAAGTAATTCTTTAAGTACTGGCAAATGAATATCTTCTTTTATTATATCTTTGTCTACTTCAAAGCCTAAATATTTAGAAATATCAACTGTATTATTACCTATTACTTTTACTTTCTTATCTTCAACTAAAACATATACAACATTTATTCCAGCATTCTTTATGTCTTTTGCCATGTCTTCTGTTATTGGCTCTTTTGCTTCTGCAAGAATTTCTCCTGTTTCTGGATGTACTATAGTTTCAGCTGATATTTGACCTGCTATTCTTGAAGCTAAATCTAATTTTAAGTTGTATTTATATCTACCAACTCTAGCTAGATCATATCTTCTATCTTCATATAACAGACCATATAGAAGTGCTTTTGCTGCTTCTACGTGAAGAGGTTCACCTGGTCTTAATTTTTTATAAATCTCAAGAAGAGCATCATCTACTGTTTTAGATGGGTCTTTATATAAGTTATTTGTAAGTTCCTCGTCTTCAAACAAATCCACTATCTGCTGGTCTTCTGCTATTCCGAGTGCCCTAACAAGCGTAGTCATTGGAACTTTTCTTGTTCTATCTACTCTTGCCCAAAGCATACCTTGTGAATCTGATTCATATTCAAGCCATGTACCTCTATTTGGTATTACTGTTGCTGAATAAAGGAAATTACCAAGTTTATCTCTTTGTTTTGCAAAGTATACTCCAGGAGACCTTACAAGTTGAGATACTATAACTCTCTCTGCACCATTTATAAGGAATGTTCCATTATCTGTCATAAGTGGCAAATCTCCAAAGAATATTTCTTGTTCTTTTATTTCACCAGTTTCTTTATTTATAAGTCTAACTTTAACTTGCAACCTTGAAGAATAAGTGGTGTTTCTAATTTTTGCTTCTTCTAGTGAATATTTAGGCTCCTCTTCTAACCTATAATCCACAAATTCAAGCATAAGATTACCAGAAAAATCTCTAATTGGTGATGCATCTCTTAATACATCCATAAGTCCAGATCTTAAGAACCAATCATATGAACTTTTTTGGATATCAATCAGTCCTGGCATATCAATTACTTCTTTGATTTTTGAAAAGCTCATCCTTGTTGCTTTTCCATTTTTTACTTCATGAACCATAATTACCCCCAAAAATATAAAAAAAGACAACAAAAGTCCAAATTAGTTTACGTAATTTTTTAAAAACTTTAAACTAATTTGATACAATATATATGTCCCATTTTAACTAATTTCTTTATAAATAAAAATCACTATTTCAACCATCCTTTTCTAGTTCTAGTTTACATAGTATCATCCTCTAAATAAAATTCTAAACTATTTTATCACATACTTATTTTAAAGTCAACTTTTTTTTAATTTTTTTACATTTTTTTAACAATTTTATTATTTTTTTATATTTTGAAACAAAAATGACACAAAAGGTTACCTAAAATTTTGGTAACCTTTTTGCCTTTTTCATCTTTTTACTTGCGCGCCTTTTCTTCTGTTTTTTAAATAATCTGCGACTGCATTTAAAATAATGTGTGCTTTTATACAAAGTAAACTACCTACTATAGCAATAATTATACTGCTAGTTGCTATGTACAAAATCATATTATTCATTTCTTATCCTTTCTCCATCTTATTCAAATTTAATCAGAGCCTTTCTCTTTTCAATTGAATAAGAGTCATTATTACTACAACATAATTATTATATCAATTCTCATGATTTATGTCAAGTAAATACTTAAAATTTATCAAGATAACATAATATTGTAACAATTATTTTTTTATATTTCTTAATTTGCATAACCTATATTTACATAAATTATTTTTTTGTAATTAGTCTTGACATATAGTATATTTTCTTGTATAATAATTAAGTAAAAATATCGAAGTACTATAAATTAATTGAAATATTTAGGTATTTCCCAATCTGGAGGGAGGGAACTTTAATGCCAGGAATTAAGATAAAAGATAATGAAAGTTTAGATAATGCACTAGCAAGATTCAAAAAACAATGTGCAAAATATGGTGTCATTGCTGAAATGAGAAAAAGAGAACATTATGAAAAGCCAAGCGTAAAGAGAAAAAAGAAATCTGAAGCAGCTAGAAAAAGGAAACATTAATTATGAGAAATTTAATATTAAAGTAACAAGTGTATTTATTTTTATAATATTCTTGTTATTTTTTATTGATTATTTTTTTATATACTATATAATTATTTTAGAGGTGATATATTTTGAAGATATCAAATGTAATAAAATTTATTTTAGCTTTAGCTATTGTTTTCTCAGTTTCTAGTATTATTCCTTTTGAATTATATAGAAATGCAAATTATCATTACGATGAATTTAACCAAGTAGAAGGTTCAGATATAAAAGGGCCTATGGCATACATTTCTAAAATAGTTACAAATGAAGACTATAAAAATTCAAGTAAAGATTTAAAAGATAATTTTTCTAGTTTAAATAAAGAATATCAAAACGTTATAGAGCTAAATAGAGTTAAATATAACAATGTGATTATCTGCTTATTTATAATTTCAGGTGTTTCAATAATTACAATTGGAATTTTAATATTTAAATTAACTAAAGCAAAAGCTATAGGTCTTGGGATAATATCTGGCTCAGTTTTAACAGTACTTACTTATATATTTATTTTTTCAGTTATGCTACATAACGCTACATTGTGGTAAAAAAAGGGGGAAGTATCCCTCTTTTTTTATCCAAATATTTTTTCTTTAATCATTTTTTCACTCATAAGTTTATACTTTCCAACCGGAATTTTTTCTAAATCTAAATTTCCTATCTTTGTTCTCTTTAATTTTTCAACTCTTAAACCTACAGCTCTAGCCATCTTCTTTATTTGTCTATTTTTTCCTTCATGTATAGTTATTTCTAAAGTTTGTTTTTCAAGCAGCCTTACTTTAGCCTCAGCTGTAACATAACCATCAATTAATACTCCTTTTTCTAGCTTTCTAATTTTATCTTCAGTAATTTTTCCCATAACTTTTGCAACATAAGTCTTGTTTACCTTTTTACTAGGGTGCATCATATCATTTGCAAAATCGCCATCATTTGTGAGTATAATCAAACCTTCTGTATCCATATCAAGCCTTCCTACTGGGAATACTCTCTCTTTTTCTTTTATTAAATCTAAAATATATGGTCTTCCAAACTGTTCTTTACTTGTAGTGATATACCCTGCTGGTTTATTTAAAACTATATATACTTTCTTTTTTTCTATCTTTACACACTTTCCATCTACTTTTACTATATCTTTTTCTTCATTTATTATAGTTCCAAGTTCAGATGCTACATTTCCGTTTATCGAAACTTTGCCATCTTCTATATATTTATCAGCCATGCGTCTAGAACAAACACCAGACATAGCTAAAAATTTATTTAATCTTATCATATCACATTTTCCTTTTCAAAACATATTATATATTATCATAAGCTTATGTTTATATATATTTGCTAGTAGCTTTAATATTTAGTTACTAGCTCTCTTTTATTTCTCTATTTCTAAGCTTAATCAAGATATCCTCAAATTCTTTAGGAGGATTCGAATCAAATTCTACATATTTATTTGTAGTTGGATGGATAAATCCTAGCTTTCTTGCGTGTAACATTTGACCTTTTACATCAAATTCTTTTGATTTAGTTCCATATACTTCATCTCCAAGAAGTGGATAACCTGCATATTTCATATGTACCCTTATTTGATGTGTTCTACCTGTTTCTAAGCAAGCAAGAAGATAGGTTATTTTTGAGTTATAGAACCTATCTAATACTTTGAAATGAGTAATAGCCTCTTTAGAATTCTTGTCTGTAACTGCCATCTTTTTTCTATCCTTTATACTTCTTCCAATAGGCTGGTTTATAGTGAACTCATCTTCTTTAACTATACCTTTTGCAAGCATTACATATTCTCTAGTTATAGAGTGAACTTTAAACTGCTGAGAAAGCTTTTTGTGACTATTGTCATTTTTAGCTATAACTATTATGCCACTTGTATCTTTATCAATTCTATGTACAATTCCCGGCCTTATAACATCATTAATTGAAGATAGCTTATCTTTGTGAGAATAAAGAAGTCCATTTACAATAGTATCAGTATAATTACCATTTCCGTGGGTGAACTACCACTCCTTTTTCTTTATTAATTACTATTATATCATCATCTTCATACATAATATCCAAATCCATTTTCTTTGCTTCAATTTTTAACTCTTTAGGCTCTATTTTTTCTACTTCTATCTTGTCATTTTCTTTTAAAGTATATCCAGCCTTTACAATTTTTCCATTTAATAAAACTTTTCCACCATCTATCATATTTTTTATATAACTTCTAGTTACATTTTCCACATTTTCCATAAGAAAAATGTCAAGTCTTTTTCCTTTACTTTCTGCATCTACTACATAATTCATATTAATAAAGCTCCTTAACATAATATATTTTAGCATATTTTTAGGTATTTGTAAATATAGTTACTAGAAAGCACAAGGCAGAGAAAAAATTTTCTCTACCTTACTTTTTATTTTATCTCTACTTTATAATACATCTAGGCTTTTTGTTTTCATCTCATATTAGGTCGTAATCCACTTCTGCTTTGTACCCTGTAATATTTTTAAGTCCCTCTTTTATTTTTTCACAATATATACTGCAAGGACTAAAAAGGCTATTATTGTAAAACTTAACCACTACCTTCTTCTCATATTCAAATACTTCAGTTTCTACTTTCTTGTACTCTGGATAAACTTGTTTGACAATAGTTTCTGCAAGAGATACTATTGTGTTTTCATCAAATACACTTTTTATATCTTTCCTTAATTCTTCTTCTGTTTTTCCACTATAAATAGCAGTTATTTCTACAAAAGAATTAAATGCATTATATGGAATATTACCAGATAAAAGATAAGAAACTATGAGTTTTGACCGTTCAAACCTTTGTGTTTTTACTTTTTCTTCTAAATTATATGATGTAACATACATTAACACTTCATCTAGTAGTTCTTCCGAAATAGGTATATAATCTATCTCTTCATGTTCCACCGACCAGCTTACGAGTGAAGTAAGATTAATCAAAAGCTCTGTTTTCTGTTTGCTTTTTTTAGCACTTTTTATAGCATTTATATACCTACAAAGCTGCAAGTAAGTTATGGTATTCATATCAGTACCTCCATTTTGTTATATAACAGATATAAATCCGGAAGTGAGTAGAAACTCATTAGTTACCAGTTCTTCAAGATTAATATGATTTTTATTTAAAATATTTAAAAGCCTCTTTGCAAGCTCTTCGCTCATCTCTACATAATCATAATCTTCTGCATTTATAGCTTTAGACTTAAGACAAACGAGCTCTTCTTTTATACTCATTGCCTCCTTACTTTTACCTAAACTGTCCACTTTAGAGATTGCCTTAAAAAGTGTCACTAATCCTATCGTTACCATAAATGTTCCTCCTTTTAAAACATGCCACCTGCCAAAAGATTTAGCAGGTGACAAAAAGTTTAATCAAAGCATTGCTTCAACATCTTCTACAAAATTTGAACGAACAATATTCTTAGGAGTAAACTCCACAAGTCCAGAATGCTTACTCTCTTTAAGTCCTTGAGATGCATATATAAGACCATTGTAATAGGTATCAAGTAGCTCAGTATCAATCTGGTTATCCGAAGGATCACCTGCTATAACAATTTTAGATTGTCCACCTTTTCTAGTTAAAATTGTCTTCATTATATGTGGAGTAATCCCCTGCGCTTCATCAATGATTACAAAAGCTCTTTCAAAGGTCCTACCACGCATATATGTTGTAGGTGAAAGCTGAAGAAAACCATTCTCCATCTGCTCCTCAATAAACTTTTCAGCCATTTTGCTTGCAGAAATTTTTTGATTTTTTTTGTCATTTTCTAGATTTTCTTCACCTGTTACTAAAACTTCTATTGCATCATACAAACTTCCCATCCAAGGAATAAGCTTTTCTATTACCGTTCCCGGAATAAACCCCATCTCTTCACCTGCTGCCACCATAGGTCTTACAAATATAATTTTGTTATATCTAGGCTCAGAGTTATCCTTAGGAATAGTCTGCTGAAGTGCTGCTGCAACTGATAAAAAAGTTTTTCCTGTTCCAGCTGTTCCAGAAAGAGAAACGCACTCAACTTCTGGATCAAGCAGTAAATCAATTGCATATGCCTGCATATCATTTAAAGGTTTTACCCCATAAACTCTTTTGTTATACAGTTTATTTACATCTACTCTCTTTAATATTTTCGTATTTTTGGCTACTCTATACGTTGCTATTTTTTTACCGCTTTCATTTACTATAACCAGATACTGATTAGGATACACTTCTAAATCTTTAGGGCATTCTATCTCTGTTACATTTGAACAAATACTGTTCATATCAAAAAACTTGTAACTAACTTCCATTACTCCTTTAAAAGTATTGTCAGCAAATATCATACCTGCCTTGTAATCTTCAGCCTTGTATCCATTTGCTAAAGCTGCTATACGAAGTGAAAGAGTTCTTGATACTAATATGGTCTCTAAAGCTTGTCTATCTTCCATAAAAGTTTCACTTGTCTTTTTCATCGTTTCAAATATATTCTCATATGAATCTTTCGCATTTGAAACATTAGATACATGAAAAATATAGAGCACTATATCTTTTTCAAGTACGAAACCATGATTTTCATTTTCTTTTGCACTGCTCCTTATGTGATTTATAAAATTAAGTGCAACTTTTGCTTGGTATCTTACCATTTCCTTTTTATCTTCGGTAAGACGTTCTAAGTGCCGAAGCTCCGAATTAGGAATTATTACATTATTCCCATGAAAAGCCAGTATACACTTTGGGTCGAATACAAGGACTGTGCAGTCAAGTACGTAATTCTTTCTAACCTGTTTTTGCATAATTATAGCCTCCTAGCCTTTTTTTACTTGCAAATCTTAGTTAAATTTGCTGCTTAACTTACATTTGCATGAATTATACCACAGCTACTTTCATTTTTCAACATTTTTTTATTTTTTATGTATATTTTAGATATATTTTTTATTATTTTAGTTGACTTTGTTACTCTTAAATAGTATAATCTTGTTGCAAGGTATAATTAACCTTAATAATAATTTAAGAAAGGGTCTGACTTCTCCCGGTCAGTGGTACAAAACTATGAAAAAAGACAATGTTTACTTCGAGCCATTAATTACAACTTATCTTGAAAAAGCTGCATATATTGCGGCCACTCTTTCAAGTAAAGTAATTCACACCGCATATTTCATGATGGTAGCCTTTGCAGATGATGATATTATAAAAAACTACTTCTTTTCACTTACAGGAAATTACTTCTCTATTTCTGATTTTATATATCAGCTGCTTGGCTCAAAAGAAGACTTCTTTTCAGTTTTTCCTAAAAAAGAATTTAAAGAAGATAAAAGTAGTGATAACAAAGATGATGAACGTGAAGTAATAAATACAGATGGTGAGGTTATTTCTTATCCATACAATAGTGAAGAAAATGAATTAGTTCATTTATTTACGATAACTGAACTTCGTGATCTCCCCGATAAGCTTAAAGAGCAGTTTAAAACAGCAGCAGGCATTAATTATTCAGATGAAGACTTTGAAAACCGTTTTAAGATTTCATTTTATAAATCTGACTATAGCAGTCTTGATGATCTTCCTGTTTACAGTAATGATTTAGGTGTAGCACTTACTGATGCAATAAATCGGTGCGTTCAAGCAGGTGAAAATGTTTTAGATGTTCCAAACCTCATATACTCTCTTGCAAGCACTGAAGGTTCATCTGCCCAAAACTTTTTGAGCTATCTTGGAATCGACCCATATGATGTTACAGAAACCCTTGAATACTATTTTGATATCTTCCCAGAATATGATGAAAATAGCACTTCAGCATCACTTCCTTCAAATATTGCAGATTTTTGCGAAATACTGAATACTAATTACCCAAAAGATATAATATGCGATATTTTAGGAAGAAATGAAGAAATAAATACATTCTGGGTAACTGCCTCTAGAAAGTCTAAAAAGAACGCTATTTTAACCGGCCCTGCCGGATGCGGAAAAACAGCAATAGTCGAAGCTATTACGATGTCAATTGTAAACGGAACTGCACCTAAACAGTTTTTAGATTATACGGTTATAAGTCTTAACTTAACTAGCATGCTTGCTGGCACTATGTACCGTGGTGATTTCGAGCAAAGGGCAAAAGATCTTGTTGACTACCTTATGGAAAAGCCTAAAGTTATTCTTTTCATTGATGAAATACACCAAATCATGGGAGCAGGTAGTACAAACAGTAACGAAGGCTTCAGTTTTGCAGGTGTATTAAAACCTATTCTTGCAAGAGATGATGCCATAGTAATAGGTGCAACCACAACTGATGAGTATGAGCAGTTCATAGCTAGAGACTCTGCTTTTAAGAGAAGGTTTGAAAGAATCGCTATTAAAGAGCCTAAAGTATCAGAAGTTAAAGCAATGGTAAGGAAGAAAGTTGAGAATCTTTCTAAATATCATAAGGTATCTATCTCCGATGATATTTTAGATTATATTATCATTCAAGCTTTTTGCTTTAATGAAGGCACTGCTAATCCCGATAAGACTATAAGCCTGTGTGATTCTGCTATGGCTGTGGCAAAAACAAAAAATAAGCGGGCTGTTGCCAAAATCGACGTTGATAAAGTCAACGCTTTGCTTCTTAAGAGATTCAAAGAATTGCCTAAGGCATTTAAACTTAGCACCGCTTATCATGAAGCTGGACATTATGTAATTACAAGAATTTTACCAACATTAAAGTACAAGTCTACTATTGTAGTTTCAATAATATCAACGGACGAGTACGAAGGTGTCCACTCTTATGAGATTGATGAAAAGAAGCTGTACAACCATACTGAGCAGTATTTTAGAGAAACCATGATAGCTCTTATGGCAGGTAGAGCAGCAGAAGAGTTCTTTACTCATAGCATAAACAGTGGTGCAAGAAACGACTTAGCAAGAGTTACTGACATGGTAAGACATATGATACTTGTATCTGGCATGGATCCTGATGGTTCATATCTCAATCTTTCACTTTTAGGAGAAGATGAAAACAACCCTACTTTTATCACAGATAAAATGAAGGAGTATGTTATTACTTCTACCAAAAAATACGTTGATGATGTCTACAAAGAAACTTTAGCTCTTGTAAAAGAGAATAAAGATGCAATCTCTAGAATTGCAAAATCTTTAGTTAATCGTGGTATGCTTGATAGCAGTCAGCTTGACAAACTTTTTGTTGGAAAAAGCATAATTGAGCTTCCAATTGAAAGTGAGAATGATACAAAAGACAAAAAGACAAAGAAAAATGTAAAGTAAATATTGTAGCTAGTAAAAGTGAAAAATTCTTTTACTAGCTATTTTTGTATAAATAAAAGAAAACGCCACTTTGGTTAAGTGACGTCTCTTTATTTCCAAGTAAAAACTTGGATAGTCCTACTACCTCTCTTTGTAAAAGAAATAGTGTATATACTGCAAGATTTTGTCTCGCTTTTGGACCCTTGTTATGCCGGAATAGTAAGCACCATGCCAGGGCGTATAAGATCAGGATTATCTCCAATCACAGCCTTATTGGCATTATAGATCTTCTGATTCATGATTCCTTTGCCGTAGAACTTCTGTGCAATTGTCCAAAGATTATCTCCAGACTGAACTGTATACTGACAAGGAAGCTTTATCTCATTTCCACCTGCACCACCTGCAACGTTGTCCAGCTCTTCTTCGTTTAATAATTTCTTATCGCTCATGTAAATCACCTTTCCTTTAAAGTATCTTTATCAAAACCAAATCAAAGCTCACATCTCACAAAAAGTTCTTAAGGTCCTCTGTTCATATTTTATCCTCCTAAATAATTATTTTTGGATTACCACCAAACGCTAGGTTTATTATATCATGATTTTCCTTAGATGTCAAATTTTATGTAATTATTTTACAAAAAAAGCACTAAATAGTGCTTCCTTTGTTATTTAATACTTTCTAATTTTTCATTTAATTTTGCAAGCATTTCTGTATATTTTACCTTCTTTTCTTTTTCAGATTCGATAAGCTTTGCTGGTGCTTTTGAGACAAAAGCTTCATTTGAAAGCATTTTTTCTGCTCTTTCAAGTTCAGATTTTGCTTTTTCAATTTCAAGAGTTATCTTTGCTATCTCATCTTCTTTATTTACACTAGAAGTAAAGTCTAAGTATATATCAAAGCATTTCTCATTAAATAGTGTATATTTACTATCTATAGTGCTATTATCATTTACATAGGTAATGCTTTCTATGTATGCCATTTTTAATATGTACTCTTTGCTTTCCTCAATAATATTTTTTTCAGTTTCATTTTTTACTACAATATACGCATTTACCTTCTTAGAGTTTGGAATATCATTTTCAGATCTATAGTTCCTTATATTCTTTATTGCTTCCGTTACTTCATCTATAACTTCAGCATAAGACATATCAAAATCATATTTTTTTACTGGATAATCTTCTATCATTATTGATTCTTTGTCTTTAGCTAAATTTAAGTATATTTCTTCAGTTACAAAAGGTATATATGGATGAAGCATAATCATTAGCTCTTTTAAAACATAATTTAATGTATAAACTGCTGATTCAAACTCCTTTCCTTCACCTTTATATAATCTTGGCTTTATCATTTCAATATACCAATCACAAACATATGACCATGAGAAGTTATATAATCTTGCAAGTGCAACACCAATTTCAAATTTATCTATATTTGTAGTTACATCTTCAATTACTTCGTTTAGTTTAGTTATAATCCACTTATCTTCTGGCATAAACTGCAGATTAGTTAAATTTTTTACATCTACCTTTTCTATATACATATTTAAAAATTTAGCTGCGTTCCATAGTTTATTTATATAATTTCTTGCTGCCTCTAGCTTTTCTGGTATATAGCGAATATCATTTCCTGCTGATATGTTTTGTGAAAGTGAAAATCTAAGTGCATCTGTTCCATATTCGTCTATTACATCTAGTGGATTTATTCCATTACCTAAAGACTTAGACATCTTTCTTCCGCTGACTATCTCTTACGATTCCATGAATATATATATTTTCAAAAGGTTTTTCACCCATAAATTTAAGAGATGTAAATATCATCTTACTTACCCAGAAAGTTATTATATCATATCCTGTAACAAGTGTTGAGGTTGGGTAAAAATACTTTAAATCTTCAGTATTATTAGGCCAGCCAAATACTGAAAATGGCCAAAGTGCTGAACTGAACCATGTATCTAATGAGTCTTCATCTTGTTTTAGATGTCCTCCACATGAACATGTATCAACATTTTCTTTTGAAACAGTTATCTTATCACACTTATCGCAGTAATACGCAGGTATTCTATGTCCCCACCAAAGCTGTCTTGATATACACCAGTTTTGTATATTTTCCATCCAGTTAAAATATGTCTTTTCAAATCTTTTTGGCAAAAATTTTATATCGCCATTTTTTACTGCTTCAATTGCTGGTTTTGCAAGTTCTTCCATCTTTACAAACCACTGAAGTGATAAATATGGTTCTATTACTGTATGACATCTATAACATGCTCCTACATTATTTGTATAATCTTCTATTTTCTCAAGAAATCCATTTTCTTCTAATTCCTTTACTATCTTTTCTCTTGCCTCATATCTGTCCATGCCACGATATTTTCCACCATTTTCGTTTATAGTAGCATCTTCGTTCATTATATTTATTACTTCTAAATTATGCCTCTGGCCTACCATAAAGTCATTAGGGTCATGAGCTGGAGTTATTTTAACTACACCTGTTCCGAATTCCATTTCAACATATTCATCGCTTACTACTGGAATTTTTCTGTTTACTATTGGAAGTATTACATTTTTTCCTACTAAATCTTTATATCTTTCATCTCTAGGATTTACTGCAACTGCAGTATCTCCAAGAAGTGTTTCAGGTCTTGTTGTTGCTATAGTTATATATTTATCTTCTCCATCAATATAATATCTTATGTGCCACAAGTGCCCCTTGTTTTCAGAATATTCAACTTCTGTTTCAGATATAGATGTTTTGCAGTGTGGACACCAGTTTACAATCCTTTTTCCTCTATATATATATCCTTCATTATATAGTTTTACAAATACCTCTTTTACTGCATCAGAACATACATCATCCATCGTGAATCTTTCTTTTTCCCAGTCACATGATGATCCCATTTTCCTTATTTGGTTCTTTATTTCTCCTCCAAATTCTTCCTTCCATGCCCATGCTTCTTTTAAGAATCCTTCTCTTCCTAGCATGTCTTTAGTTTTTCCTTCTTTTCTTAATTTTTCTACAACTTTTACTTCTGTTGCAATTGCAGCATGGTCTGTTCCTGGGACCCAAAGGGTTGGAACACCTTTTAATCTGTTATATCTTATCAAAATATCCTGAAGTGTTTGGTCGAGTGCATGTCCCATATGAAGCTTTCCTGTAACATTTGGTGGGGGCATAACTATTACGAAAGGTTTTTTACTTATATCTTTTTTACACTTAAAATACCCTTTTTCTTCCCAATTCTTATACATATTACCTTCTACCCTTGAAGGCTCAAATCTATTTTCCATTTATCGTCTCTCCTTTTTATACCTTTATATAATATCAAAAAGCTGTCAAAAAGTCAACTAGAGCATGATAAGAAAAAATATATATTAGGAAATGAAATATGATTAATTACATAGATTCTTAATTATATAGTTTTAATTTTATATAATTATATTTCTTAGTATTAATGTAAATTTAATTATACTATCTTGAAAAAATGGAGAAAAAAGCGTATAATGTTTATGCATTTGATGCAAAAAGTAATTCTAAAATAATTATTTTAGAAAGGAGGGAAATGTAATGAAACGCCTTTTAGTTGTTGGCGGTCTTATAGCAGCTGTTTCAATTTATTTGTTAAACAGAGCTAATAAGAAGAAAAATGTGGAAGTAAAAGAAGACAACGAAGAAAGAGAAGTAAACGAAACTGAAGAAGTGGAAAAAGTAAATGATGAGCATAAAATTGATGACACATATGATTCTCTGATATACACTGAATCGCATCTTTGGTAAACGTTTTGTAGCTAGCACAAAAGTGCTAGCTACTTCTATATATAACAAATAATTTTTTGTTATATATATATTATTGCAAACATACAAATAATTGAAACGATAGTACTTATCATTTTTATATTTTTTACTTTTCTATTTTTTTTAGAATACTCAACCTTCTTTGAAATCATACTTCTTGCATTAAATATGCAAAACACTGAAATCATCAGAGTTAAATACTCTAATAACGTTATTAACTTGTCCAATATCATCACCCTTATAATCTAATAATATAATACCAAAAAGTATGGCAAAAGTCAATTTATATATTGCAGTTTTAGAAAAAAAAAACTACCCGTTCAACGGGTAGTTTTGATTGGCCCTAAAAGGGACCTGTTACGCACAAGCGACTTAAGTCGCATGTCTGGCTCGACTTTAGCTTATTTATCTCTTGCTACTACTTAAGTAGTACTAATCAATTT
>JAFVCY010000035.1 GCA_017478805.1 Clostridia bacterium | reverse complement strand
TCAGTAGAGATGTACATGGATGCATATAACCAATGGGGAGGATATACATCAACTACAGGACCACAGAGTTATAAGTGGCAAAGCACAAGTGCATCAGGATATAATGTTGGAGTAAATGGCTCATATCCAAATACAGGATATCAAAATACAAATTCATTGAGTACAGGACCAAATAACATATTTATGACAAGTGGATCAAATTGGTGGTGGCTGGCCTCTCCGTCTTGCATTAGCGCTAACGTCGTGCTTTATGTGAACGGCAGCAACGCCAACGTGAACTACAACGGTGGCAGCTACAGGTATGGGGTCTGCCCAGTAGTTTGCCTTGGGTCTTAAACTTGCAAGTATTTATAAAACTAGCATAAAAAATTTTCAGTAGAAAAATTCTATGCTAGTTTTTCTTTTTTCCTTTAAATTTTATAAACTTTGTAGTAAAATATTAGTGCTTTGTATAATCATATTTTGACATGAAATGTATAGAGTAAGTAAAAAAATTGTAGGAGAAATATATATGATAGTTAGCATACTTATAAACACATCAGTAAAGTCACTAAATAAAGTTTATGATTATTTAGTAAAAGAAGAAGATATATATAAAATAGAGATAGGAAAAAGAGTCAAGGTAAGCTTCGGAAGAGGAAAGGATAGATTTGTTGAAGGGATTATTGTTTTAGTTCATGATGATAGTTATACATCTTTATATAAGTTAAAGGAAGTAGAAGAAGTATTAGATGAAGTGTCATATATAGATGAAACAAAACTAAAACTTGCAAAATGGATGGCATATATGTATTTTTGTAATGTATATGATGTTTTAAAACTAATGTTACCACCAGGAACTAATAACATAGATTCAAATAAAGAGTTAAAGGCAAAACAAGAAACTGTGATTAGTCTTCTAAAAACAGCTGAAGAGATAGAAGAAGATATAGAAAGTAATGCTATAAAAAGTGCAAAGCATATTTTAGTGCTGAACTTTCTTTTAGAAAATGAATATGTAACAAAAAAAGATGTAATAGAAGGACTAGGAATATCTAATTCAGTAATTAGTACACTAGAAAAAAATGGGTATATAACCTTAGAAAAAGTAGATATAGAAGATGAAGACTTCTTAGATTTAGAAGTAGAAAAAGATGAAAAGAAAAAGCCAACTCTTCAGCAGGAAAACGCAATAAAGGTAATAAACTCAGCTATAGAAAAAGGTGAGCATGAGAAAATATTACTTTTTGGAGTAACTGGAAGTGGTAAAACAGAGGTATATCTTCAAACAATAGAAAAGGTTTTAGAAAAAGGGAAAACTGTGATTGTGCTTGTACCAGAAATATCACTTACACACCAAACAATCACCAGGTTTATAGCTAGATTTGGAAATGTAGTGTCTATGATTCATAGTAAAATGACTGTATCAAGTAGGAAAGAAGCATATAGAAAAATTGTAAAGGGTGATATAAAGATAGTAATAGGTGCAAGGTCTGCAGTATTTGCACCAATAAAAAATCTTGGTATGATAATTATGGATGAGGAGCACGATACAAGTTACTATTCGCAAATGAGTCCTAGATATTCATGTAAGGAAGTTGCATCATATATTTGCAAGGAAAAAAATGCTGTAATGCTTCTTGGTAGTGCAACGCCTGAAGTTGCAACATATTACAAGGCGCAAAACACAAAAATGATACTTGTAAAGATGACTGAGAGACCACAAAGTAGTAAGATGCCAGAGATAATCATAGTAGATAAGAAAAAAGAAAATTTAAAAGGTGACAGCATTATTACTTCAGCTTTAAAAAATGAGATAATAAGGAATAAAGAAAATGGAGAGCAGACAATAATATTCTTAAACAAAAGAGGGTATTCATCATACCTTACTTGCAATGATTGTAATATGATATATAGATGCCCAAACTGTGATGTAGCACTTACATATCATAAAAATAATAAACTCCTTACTTGTCACTTATGCCGGATATGTAGAAAAGAGAAAAGAAAAATGCCCGGTATGTTTTTCAGAAAATCTTCGTGAAAGCAGTTTTGGAACCGAGAAAATAGAAGAAAAAATAGCAGAAATAACTGATAATTTAACACTTATTCGTATGGATAGAGATACAACAATTGCTAGAGACTCACATAGTAAAATATTAGAAAAATTTAAAAACGAAAAAATTGATGTTTTAATCGGAACACAAATGGTAAGTAAAGGGCATGATATAGAAAATGTAACGTTAGTTGGAGTCTTAGGAGTAGACTCAATGCTAAATATGAATGATTACTTAGCATCAGAAAGGGCATATTCAAACATCTCTCAAGTATGTGGAAGAGCAGGTAGAGGAGATAAAAAAGGAAGAGCTTTAATTGAAACTTCAGAGCCAGAAAATTTGATTTTAAACTATGCAACTCATAATGACTATGAGGCGTTTTATGCAAATGAAATAAATTTTAGAGAGGCTTTTGAATATCCACCATTTATGGACTTATTTATGCTAAATATCTCTTCTAAAGATAACGTATTATTAAAAAAAGAAGCAGATAAAATATATAATATATTTAAAAACTCAGGAGGTATGTACAAGCTATTTTCTCCTAAAGTACCATTTTTAGAAAAGATAAATGGCAAATTTAGAATGAATATAATGCTTAAAGCTAAAATAAGCAGGCCTCTTATGGATAAGATATATGAGAACTTAAAGGTGTATGAAAAGTATAAATCTAAAAAGGTAAACTTAGCTGTGGTAAGAAATCCAGTAAGTATTTAGAATTAAATTATTCGTGTTAATTTTTTGATAAAAAAAACTTCTTGATTTATTTGTCAAAATGTAATATAATTTGACTATGTTTAAAGCAAAATATGGCAATAAATTATACTTTTTAGGAAGTAAAATATGTTGCCTTTAATGGTTATAAGGGAGAAAGATATGCAAATAAAGAAAATGGAAGTGCAAGGATTTAAGTCTTTTGCAGATAAAACAGTTATAGAATTTCCAGAAGGAGTTACAGCAATTGTAGGTCCAAATGGAAGTGGTAAAAGTAATATATCAGATAGTGTAAGATGGGTGCTAGGAGAGCAGTCAACTAAAAATCTTCGTTCTCGGAAAGATGGAGGATGTCATATTTGCAGGTACTGAAAATAGAAGGAAAGTAGGCTTTGCAGAGGTATCACTATATATAGATAATTCTGACTCTTCACTCCCAGTAGACTATAGTGAGGTAGTAGTAACTAGAAGGCTTTTTAGAACAGGAGACAGTAGTTATTTAATAAACGGTTCAGAATGCAGGTTAAAAGATGTACAAGAGCTGTTCTTAGATACAGGTGTAGGTAAAGATGGATATAGTTTAATTGGTCAGGGAAAAATTGATGAGATAATTTCTAGTAAATCAGAAGAACGTAGAGCAATATTTGAAGAGGCATCTGGTATTATGAAGTATAAAACTAGAAAGGAAGAAGCAGTAAGAAAGCTAGCTAGCGCAGATAATAATTTAGAGCGTGTAAATGACATATTAAAAGAAGTAGAAACTAATCTTATGCCTTTAGAAGAAAAAAGTAAGAAGGCAAGGAAATATTTAGATATAAAAGAGAAATTAAAGGTGCTTGATGTAAATATATTTTTAAATGATGTAAAGGCTCAAGCTGAAAAGCTTGCAGAGCTAGACTCACAAATTACTGTTTTAAATGATGATATAGCAAAAGAAGAAAAAGATAGCATTGAAATGGAGAAAGCTAAACTAAATCTAAAAGAAAGATTAGGCGTTATATCCTCTCAGATAGAAGAAAATCAATCTAAATACTATGAACTTGAAAACACTTTAGAAAAATATAATTCAAAGAAGCAGTTATTAAACTCAAGTATTGAAAGTAGCAATGCACAGATAGAAAGATTAGAAAAAGAAGAGGAAGAGGATAAAGAAAGAATAAAGTTAATAGAAGAAGAAATTAAGGTACGTGAAAAGAAGGAAGAAAATCTTCTATTAAATAAAAAGAAGTTTGAAGATGAACTAAACGAAAAGAAAACAAGACTTGACAGTATTATGAAGACATTAGATGAGAAGGGTACATATATAGAAGAGCAAAAGAAGAAAATAGAAAATCTAGAAGAAGAAATCGATGAAATAAATATCGCAAATTCTTCAACTAAAGCAACTATTGAAGCAGCAAATAGGCAGATAGAGGAAATGTCAAAGTCTGGAAATTCTGACTTATCTGAGAAGGATAGAATTATATATGAAAAAGAAGAACTAGTAAGGAAAGTAAACGAAATAAATGGACAAATAAGTATTTTAACAGAAACTTTAAATGAAAATGAAAAGCAAAGTAGCTTGATAACAATAGAAAAAGATGAAATAGAGAAAAAGCTTGAAGAGATTAAGAAGGAATATATGGTTGCATCTTCTTCACTTTCATATTTGAAACATTTAGAAGAGGAAAATGAAGGGTATATAAAAAGTGTAAAATCCGTAATGGATTATGCTAAAAAAAATACTATAGTCGGAGTATATGGTACAGTTGCAAGTATGATTTCTACAGATGAAAAGTATGAAAAAGCAATTGAAATTGCACTAGGTGCATATACTCAGAACATAATAGTTGAATCTGAAAAAGATGCAAAACAGATGATAGAATTTTTAAAAAAGAATAGTTTGGGTAGAGCAACTTTTTTACCTCTTACTACAATGAAGAAAACATCAACTGAAAATTTTAAAGAGCTTTCTAAATTTGATGGGTTTATTGGTATGGCAAAAGACGTTATATCTTTTGACTCGAAGTATGACAATATTATTAACATAGCCCTTGGAAGGTGCGCTATAATAAAAGATTTAGATAGTGCAAATTATATTCACTCAAAGATTAAAGAAAATGTAAAATTGGTAACTTTAGATGGTGAGGTAATTCAGCCAATTGGTAGTATAACTGGTGGAAATACTTTAAGTAAAACATCAGGACTTTTAGGTAGAGAGGAAAAGATTAAGAAACTTGGAATATCACTAAAAGATATGGAAGAAAAATCTAAGTTAGTAACTGATGAGTATGATAAATTAATAGAAAAATTTGCAAGCATTACTGATGAGAAAAATAATTTGTTATCTAGGAAAGAGGAGTTAAATCTAAATCTAGCTGTATACAAAGAAAAAATTGAAGGATTAAATAAAGAGGAAGATAAACTTAATGAAAAAGCAGTAAAAGTTAAAGAGACATATGATAGTTTAGAAAAAGAAGTTTCTGCTTTAAATGCTAGTATAATAGAGGGAAATGAAAAGATAAAGGCAAATAATGAAGAAATAGAAAAAATGCGGAAAAGAAGTAGAAGAATATGCAAGATTTAATAAAGAAAATCAGCAAGAGCTTGATATTTTAAATGAAGATATAACTAATCTTAAGATTTCACTTGCTTCTTTTGATGAAAGTCAAGCTTCTATGGATGAGATGAAGGCAAAACTTTCTGAGGATATTAATAATTTTAAAGAGGGAATAGAAAAGAAAATAAGTCAAAAACGAGAATTTATGCTAGCTATTATTGAATATAACAAGGAAGTAGAAGAAACAGATAAATTAATTGAAGATTCAAAACTATTTAAAAAGGAATATTTGACTTTGTCTGATAGCCTTAAAACTACTAAAAATGAGATATCAGAAAAATTAGATGTACTAGAAGTAAAGATGCTTGAAGGTGTAAATAGGACTGTAAAGATAAAAGATGAAGTTGCTAAAATAGAAAATAGAAAAGTTAAGTTTGAACTAGAAATAGATAGCTTGAAGAATAAAATGTGGGATGAATATGAGCTTACTGTTAATTCTTCTAAAGAGTTTGCTATGTCAAATGAGAAGGTAGAAGATATATCTAAAGCTAAAAAAGAAGCAGATGGGTATAGAGCAGAGCTTAAGTCTTTAGGCGATGTTGATGTAACGTCAATTGATGCTTATGCAGAAACTAAAGCAAGGTATGATTTTATAACAGCGCAAAAGAAAGACTTAGATGAAACTAAAAAGAAACTAGAAAACTTAATTGATAATATAACTGTAATCATGAAAGACCAATTTGATTCGCAGTTTAAAAAGATAAACTCTAATTTTAGAGCTACATTTGAAAAGTTATTTGGAGGTCGGAAGGGCAGCTCTAAAGCTTACAGACGAGTCTAATATCTTAGAGTCTGGAATAGAAATTGAAGTTCAGCCACCAGGTAAAAAACTTCAAAATATGTCACTTCTTTCAGGTGGAGAAAAAGCACTTACTGCGATAGCACTATTATTTGCTATTCTTCAAATTAAAGCACCACCATTTTGTATACTTGATGAGATCGAGGCAGCACTTGATGATGTAAATGTAGCTAGATTTGCTGATTATATTAAAATGTATTCGGATAATACTCAGTTTATAGTTATAACACATAGAAAAGGTACTATGGAAGCAGCTAAAACTGTGTATGGTGTTACTATGGAAGAATACGGCGTGTCAAAGCTTGTTTCTATGAAACTTAAATAATTAAATTTGGAAAAAATTAAAATTAAAAAAATGCGATATAACTAAAAATGCTTTGTATTAACTTATATAAATTGTATATTTTATAAAAAGAAGGTGGTATGTTAGATACGACTTTCTTTCTTTTTTTCATTTTTTTCTATTTTATTCTGACTTGCAATTAAAGTAATATAATATGTATCATTTTCTATTTGTAACATAACTGTAACAAATAGAAAATGTACAAAAGTAAGGAAATATAAGTAAATCAGTTTGCAATAATAAAAAAAGTTATGTACTCACAAAAATAATAAAAAAATAAATTTGAAAGAAAAATGGAAAAATAAAGTTATGTAACTTGAAGTTTTTTTTTTTTTTAGTGTACAATGGTTTTAGTAATTTGAAAAAGCTTTAAAAATGAAGCATTTAAAGCTAAATGCAAATACTAGAAGGAGAGGATATAATGTTAGACATGAAAGATAAAATGATAATGAAAACGTCTAAAAAGTGAAAATGAAAATAAATGTAAAAAATACAATCAAAAAAGAAGAATAAATATAAGGGAGGAAGTAAAAAAATGAAGAAAAATATAATAAAAATACTGCTAATAATAGCTATAATCACAGTATGTATAGGAGCAAAAGTATATGCAGACTATATAATGAATGCGAGTGAGGTAGAATATACAAAATCAGATAGTACAAAGGTATCAGTAAAGGCAGCACTAGATGACTTGTATAATAAGAGTCAGCAAAATGTAAATGTAGAAGAATTCTTTGGATTAGAATTGTCTCAGACAATTTTAGGATTAGCATATACAGGTACTCAAACCATTACAATAACAAATCCAGTAAATCTTGGGATAGAAGTAGAATCAAGTGATAGTACAGTAGCAACAGTAACAAAAGATAGTGATACACAAATAACTATAAATGCTTTATCTAAATCAGGAAATGCAGTAATATATGTAAGGGTAATAGGAGCAAGTGAATCGATGAAAATAAAAGAAATAAATGTAACGGTATGGGATGATAGTGTAGGAATGCCAATTTCATTCGCAAAAACAATAGATACAAGCAATATACGAAAGTATCAAGGAACACAGGTAGATTATAATCCTGAAGGTGGAGGTGTGTGGAGAATCTTTTATTATGATGAAACAGGAAAATATGGAGACGGAGCGGGAACAATATATATAAAGAGAGATTATAATAGTTCAACAACAGTGAAGCGAGGATCGTATACTAATTATTACACAAATAGTTCAAATAAAAGTGAAGTACTAGCAGATATGCAAAAATTTAACCCGCAGTGGAGTATAGGAGACGGAAGTATAGATGCAAGTAACGAAAACATAGCGTCGTACTTTTGCTATCATGGAGCATGGACAAAATATGTAGAAAGTGGAGTAGGAGAGTATGCGATAGGAAGCCCAAGCGTAGAAATGTATATAGATGCATGGAACCAGTATATAGGATATAAACAATTTGCTTATAAATGTGTGGAAAAAGGAACAGCCCTTGAATATTACACAGAAAGTTCAAATGGTTCAGCAAATGTAAATGCATATGCATATGCACCAGCAAAGTATTCATATAGTACAACAAAATTGGGAACAGTATCAGTTGAAAATTTAATAACAACGGGTGCAAACAGCATATTTATGACGAGTGGTTCGTCTTGGTGGCTGGCCTCTCCGAATTGCTACATAGGTAGTAGCATGTGCTATGTTAGACGGTGACTCTTCTCACCAGTGCTTGTCTTACAGCATCCAAGACAGCAATACCTATGGCGTTTGCCCAATAGTTTGTCTAGGTAACTAAAAGTATGTTATAAATATTTTTAAAAATAACCATAATAAAAGAAGGTATAGATGTGATATATTTAAGAGTGATAAAAGGTGCATGGAAAATTATGATAGTTACTTGAAAAGTAGGAAGATATGATATATAATATGTTCAAGGTGGGAGCAAAATGCTTTTAGATAAAATAGTAACAGTTGCTTTAGTCGTTATTTTGGACTTTCTACTTTTTAAAAAGTATGTAAATGGACAGTCAAGATTAAACCTTATAGCAGTAATTGCATCAATATTTGGCTTTTCAATATATTCATATATGTCTTTAAAAGATGTACAAATAGTGTGGTATTTTCAAATTGTTTTGCTTGTATTTATGGTTTTAGTGCCAGCACTAATGTATTTTGTATTTAAGGTAGATAGGAATAAATCAGTTCAAAATATTGTGGCTAAAATAAATAGATATATAGATGAAAAGAAAACTCAAGATGCACGTAAATTAATAAATAAATATTTAGAAGAAAATGAAGAAAGTGCAGATACGTATATAATGCTTCGGAAAATGTGATAAAATAGACAAAGACTATGAATCTGCACTTTCAAACTTTATGAAAGCAATAGAATATGATAAAAAATCATATATAGCGTATTATGAACTAGGAGCTCTTATGGAGCTTCAAGGAAGAATAGATACGGCGATAATAATGCTAACAAGTAGTAATAAACTAAAGCCGGAGTTCTATGATGCAGCTGAACTTTTAGGGATATGCTATGCATCAGAGAGAAAATTTGATGATGCAGAAAGAGTATATGAATCTGCTTTAAAGTACCATCCAAACTCTTATGAGCTAAACTATAATTTAGCACTAGTATATCTAGAAAGAGGATATATAGATGAGGCGGAAGAATATTTAGTAAAGGCAGTTAAACTGTCAAATGAACCATATGGAGCTTGCTATAGTTTAGGAAATATATACTGTAAAAGAGGTAAGTATCAAAATGCAATTGAAAATTACAAAATAGCAAGACTAGATAAACAGCTTTCAGCTACCTCTTTTTATAAAATGGGGATAATATACTGTAAGTTACGTGAGTATGAAAGTGCAGAAATATGTGTAAAATATAGTATACTTTTAGATACTAAGTTCTTAGCACTAGCAAAAACAGAGCTTTCATTTGATAAAATAATAGAGAAAATCCTAGACTTTGACACAGTTCTTGCAAAACTTAAAATAACAAGAAGTAGTGAAGAAATAGCAGAGACAACATTTAATGTTATAAAAGAACAAGATTTCTTAAATTTAGAAAAAATAGATATAATTTTTAGGTAGCATAAATTATTGTGTTACCTTTTTTATGCAAAATTTAAATGCACAAAAATAGAGAGAGTTTTTTACGCTACTCTCTCTCAAAACGAACTATTTTTCTAGCTCCACAAGATTGCTTGCTTTGTTATATAAACTAAAACCCTCATCACTTTGTACAAAAGCTACCTAAGTAACTCTTGCAATAATATTATAGAATTATTTTTGCACCTTGTCAATGCAGCGGAAAGGATAAATATTTTAAATTTTTAAGATTTATGGATTTTTTCTGTTAAAAATGTTATAATATATTTATGTAAAAAAATGAGGAGGTCAATATGTCTGTAGAAAAACAAAAATTATATGATGAAATAGATACATTGCCAGAAGAACTTACATATCAAGTTATTGATTTTATTGAATATTTAAAATTATCACATATAGAAAAGGAAGCTCCTGAAAGTGTTATCATAAAAAGCAAAAAAGATTTAAAAGAAAAATTACAAAAAGGATTAGATGATATAAAAGCTGGCAGAGTATATTCATTAGATGAAGTATTTACTAAAATAGATAATGTATAAATTTGGGAGTGAAACACTAGTATGAAAAAATATACAGTAGAAATGTCTGAAACAGCTAAGCTAGATTTAGAAAATATTATCTCATATCTAAAATATGACTTAGCAGGAGATATTATAGCTGATAAGTATAAATTATTATTTAAACAAGAACTCAGAAGATTAGAAGTTATTGCTGGAAGTATGCCTGTTTTAGATGAAAAATTAACAGGACATAATAATATTAGAAAAGTTAATGTAAGAAATTATATAATATTCTATGTTATTGATGAAGAAAAATATAAGGCTTTAGTTGTAAGAATAGGTCATGCATTTATGGATTGGAAAAGATATTTAAAAGATGAATAACAAAAGTGTGAAAAACGACTTTTAAGTAAAAAGTCATATTTCACACTTTTTATATAATTAAGACAATTTGTCCACATTTATTAAGCATATAAATAACTCCTTACTAATATAGAAAAAAATAGAGTAATCTAGCATAGAATTTAGAACATTCATAAACAGAAGAGACCAAATCTTTGCTCTAGCAGATTTCTTTAATTGTAATTGAACGATATTTACTATACTTGTATTCATATATTGTACAATAATCATTATATTAGACAAAATAAAAAATATATAAAGTTTATTTTATGCAAATTTTGATGTATAAAAATTTGTAAAAATATTAATCAAAAATTTATTGATAAAATTAAACATATATGGTAAAATCATTTTTGAAGTAAGAGGGTGTTGTAACAATATGAAGGAAAAAATAGATTTTCAGGAGTTCTTAAATGAAGAGATAGTAAATGCAAGACAAGAAGGCAAAATAAATAAATACTATAGCGCGCTTCTTGAGGCTTTAGAAGAAAAAATAGGTAGAGAAAAAGAAACTACGATGCTTGAGCAGTTTGAAGAAGCAGCAAGTAGCACAGATGATGTTACATCTTCTAATATGGTAGAGGAAAAAATAATTGATGCTTTAGACGAAAAAAATGTTATAGATGAAGAAGATGAGCTAGTAGTTGGAAATGTAGAAGAAAAGAAAGAGGATGTAGAAGAAGAAAAGGTAGAAGAGAATGTAGATATAGAAATATCTGATGAAGAAGTAGAAAATGCATATCCGGATAGTGATTTAAGTAAAAACGCCAAAAGATATGCACTAACATATGAAAGAGTAATGGAGCAGTACTATAAACTAAAGCTAGATCTTGAAAAACAAAACGTAAGAGAAGGAAAATACTCATATGATGATAAACACTTCTATCAGCTAATGCAGCTTAAGACAGTTGCAATAGACTATGAAGTATATTTTAGAAATGCATGCTCAGGAAAATATGTTGCAGTAGCAGATGCTATTGCTCAAGTAAAAGAGATGCAAGAAAGAAATGAAATTGAAATAGATAAATATCAAGATGAAAACAATAGGATGCATGAAAGACAAAATGAGAAAGTAAACAGTGTAGCAAGTCAAATAGAAGAATGTTTAGAAAAAATTGATGACTTAAATAGTGAGCTTTTAAATGCAGATGTAGAAGAAAAGAAAGTCATAATGTATCAAATATCTGAAGTTAGAGAAATGTATATAAAGCTAAATAAAAAGCTAGAGAGTATAAAGCCAAACCCAAATGAACTAGCAAGTCAAGAGATGAAGAGCAAAGAGCAAAATGAAATAGAAAGTAAGGTAAATGGAGTACATTACACAAAATATGTAAATAGATATGGTGAGGAAAGTCTTGTAAACAACGCTAGATATTTAAGGAAAGAAGAAGAAAGAGATGCAAAAGAAAATAGCTTAGACAAAAACGGAGCATTAGATTCAATATCTAAGGCAGAAGAAAAATTAGAAAATGCAAAAGAAAAAGAAATAGATACGATAAGGGCAGAAGTAAATAAAGGAAACTTAGATGTAGCTGAAAATTTAGCTGAGGATTATATAGATACATATTCAAAAGATTTCAATAAAAAAGACGACAGCGAAGTAAAAGAATTTGAGAAAGTAAAAGAAGAAATAGAGCAGATGAAGAAGGAAAAAGACAAAGTGATAGATAGCAATAATTTCTCAGATAGAACAATGCATGCAGATGAGCTAGCTATGCAAGATGCACTAGATGATGAGGCTATAAAGGAAATGGAAGCGCTAGCTAGGGGAGAAAAGCCAAATTTTGGCAAAGAAAAAGAAGAAACTGCTATAGAAGAAAATGATTTAATTAGTTAAAAAGTGTAAATAATATATATAATTTATGAAAGGGGTTTGATTATTATGGGTTTAGTTACCACAAGAGAAATGTTTGAGCGTGCAGCAAAAGGAGGGTATGCAATAGGTGCATTTAATGTAAATAACATGGAGATAGTGCAAGGGATTGTAGAGGCAGCAGCTGAAGCAAACTCACCAGTTATTTTACAAGCATCAAGTAGCGCAATAAAATACGCAGGGCCTACTTATCTAAAAAAGATGATAGAGGCAGCAATAGAGATAAATAAGGAAAAAGGAATGGACATACCTATAGCACTACATTTAGACCATGGAGCAGATTTTGAAATATGTAAAGAGTGTATAGACTCTGGATTTACATCAGTAATGATAGATGGCTCAAAATATCCATTTGAAGAAAATGTAGCATTAACAAAGAAAGTAGTAGACTATGCACATATGCATGGCGTATCAGTAGAAGCAGAACTTGGAAAACTTGCAGGAGTAGAAGACGATGTAAATGTAGCGGAAAGTGATGCAAACTATACTGACCCAAAAGAGGCAGCAGAATTTGTAAGAAGAACAGGTTGTGACTCATTAGCAGTAGCAGTTGGAACAAGTCATGGAGCATATAAATTTAAAGGCGAGCCAAGACTAAGATTCGATATATTAGAAAAAATATCAGAAGCACTACCAGAAAATTATCCGCTAGTACTTCATGGTGCATCATCAGTACCACAAGAATATGTAGAAATGTGTAATAAATATGGTGGAAAATTGCCAGGTGCAAGAGGAGTTACAGAAGATTTACTTGCTAGAGCATCAAAAATGGGAGTATGTAAAATAAATGTAGATAGTGATATACGTCTTGCAATGACAGCGAGCATTAGGAAAGTATTTACTGAAACTCCTGAAGTATTTGACCCAAGAAACTATTTAGGAAAGGCGAGAGAAGAAATAAAGAAAATGATAAGCCATAGAATAATAGATGTATTTGGAAGCCAGAACAAAGCATAAATAATGTAAGGTTATAAGGGGAAAAGGATGAATATATTGTTATATATAGCTATAGCAGGTATTTTTGTTATACTAGGTATACTTTTAGATAGACTGGTTACTATAAATGCAAAAAAAGAACATATTGAGATAAAGAAACAAGCATTTACAGACCAGCTAACTGGAAAAGGAAATAGACATAAATTTGTTGAAGATATAGAGAGAATGATATCTAAAAACAAGAAATTTGCTGTATGCTTTATGGATTTAGATGGATTTAAAAATATTAATGATACAATGGGGCATGATGCAGGTGATTTACTTTTAATAGAGCTTGGAAAAAAACTAGAGGAAAATCTTCCAAAAACATCAGAGTCATATAGACTAGGCGGAGACGAGTTTGCAATACTAATGCAAAATGTAAGTACTGTAGAAGAAATTACAAAGCAGCTAGATAAATTAAAAAAAGGACTTACAGACCCAGTTATAATAGATGGTGTAAAAATAGTGCTAGAATATAGTTTAGGAATAGCAATTTACCCAACAGATGCAAAAAACAGAAGTGAGCTTATGACATATGCAGATGATGCAATGTATTATATAAAAGAGCATGGGAAAAACGACTACTACTTCCATAATGATGTATTAAAAGCAAAGCTTGAAAACAAGAAAAAGCTAGAGCTAGGACTAAAAGAAGGAGTAGCAAACAATGAATTTGAAGTAGAGTACATACCTAGAATAGATTTAAGTAACGAAAATATTTGCATGGAAGCAAAAGTTGTGTGGGTTCACCCAGTACTTGGAAGACTTGAAGAAGAGTTTTTTATAAAACAAGCTGAAGAAATAGGAGTAATATCATACATAGATGAATATGTAATAAACAAGGCCTGTGAGAAAATATCAAGTTTTATTTCAAGTGGTACATCAAACATAAAGATGTTTATAAACATAGCAAATCTACATGTAAAGAGAAATGACTTTATAGAAAAAATAGCTATGATTATTAAAAAGTATGAGTTGCCAAAAGGCGCACTTGAACTGTGCTTTTCACAAAGATTAGAGCTAAAATATTTAAGCAGTTATAAAAACTTTGTAGTCAAGATGAAAGAAATAGGAGTAAATGTCTCAATGTCAAATTTAGAGCTAAGACTTGATACATTAAAAACTTTTAAGGAAATAGAAATAGATTCAATAAAATTAGATGCAGGTTATGAAGGCAAAAGTTCAAGCTTCAATAATTCCATTTTACTAGATATAATAAAGGTATGTAAAGATTTAGATTATATAGTAGAAATAGTTGGGATAGAAGACAAAAGTCAGCTTGCAAAAGTGCTTTATGGAGGAGCGGACTATATTCAAGGAAAGTACTTATTTACTACTTTAGATGATAAAGGAGTAGATAACTATGTACAAAACTTTACTACTATTTCTGAGAAAGTAAACAAAGTAATAAATGAAGTAAAAAAATAAAAAAGAAAAGGAGTTGTTAAAAATGAGTTTTTTAAGTAAAACAGTATTAATTACAGGTGGAGCAAAAGGAATAGGAAAGGCAGTGGCAAAAGCATTTAAAAGAGAGGGGTATAATGTATGTATAACATACAACAGTTCCATGGCAGCAGCATATGAAATGAGTCAAGCAGGGTATACTATATATAAAGTAGATATAACTAACGAAACTGAGGTACTAAGCTGTATAGATGATATAATAACAAGATTTGGGAAAATAGACTGTCTAGTAAATAATGCAGGAATTGCAGAAACAAGAATGTTTACAAGCATTACAGAAGAAAGATTAAGACATATGCTAGATACAAATTTAATAGGTGCATTTAATGTAACAAGAGACGTTATAAACAAATCAATGCTTGCAAGAAAAAGTGGATGCGTTATAAACATTTCATCAATATGGGGAAGAGTAGGTGGCTCATGTGAAGTGCATTATAGTGCATCAAAAGCAGGACTAATTGGTCTTACAAAAGCACTAGCAAAAGAAATGGGACCATCAAATATTAGGATAAATGCAGTAGCGCCAGGAGTAATCAAAACTGATATGATTAAGAACTTAGCGCCAGATGAAATAGACCAGCTAAAAGAAGAAATACCACTAAGAAGAATAGGCACGCCAGAAGAAGTTGCAGATGTAGTATACTTCTTAGCATCAGATAGCAGTCAGTATATAACAGGTGAGGTTATAACTGTAGATGGTGGTATGTACACATAAGGGAGAAATAAAATTGAAAGAAGAGGAAAAAATAAGACTAGAAAATATGCTAGTTATTGAAAAGGAACTAAAAAAAGAAGGGTATAAATATATTGCTGGGGTAGACGAGGCAGGAAGAGGACCACTTTGCGGACCAGTAGTAGCAGCAAGTGTTATTCTTCCAGATGACTGTTATATCGAAGGACTAAATGATTCTAAAAAGCTATCTGAAAAGAAAAGAGAAATGCTATATGATGTAATTATAGAAAAGGCCTTAGCTTGGAAAGTCGAAATGTGTGGTGTCGATGTAATTGAAAGCATCAACATATTAAATGCGACAAAACTTGCAATGAAAAAAGCAGTAGAAGGCTTAAAAATCACTCCAGATTATGTTATAATAGATGGTAATCAGAAAATTGATATAGATATAAAAGAAGAAACAGTAGTAAGTGGAGATAGTAAGTCTTTATCGATAGCAGCAGCAAGCGTGCTTGCCAAAGTTACAAGAGATAGGTTAATTAGACAGCTTGATAAAAAGTATCCTGAATATGGTTTTGCAAAACATAAAGGATATGGAACAAAAATGCATATAGAGGCAATAAAGAAATATGGACTATGTGAAATTCATAGACCAAGTTTTTGTAAAAAATTTGTTTGATTAAGTAAAGGGGATTATAGAATATGAGAATATATGATATTATTGAACATAAAAGAGATAATAAAGAGCTTTCAAAAGCAGAGATAGATTTTGCTATAGACGGCTTCTTAAATGGCACTGTAAAAGATTATCAAATGTCAGCTCTTTTAATGGCAATATACATAAATGGAATGACTGATGAAGAAACATATAATCTTACAATGAAAATGGCAAATTCTCGGAAAAGTTTTAGATTTATCATCTTTAAAAGAAAATGGGGATATAATAATAGACAAGCACTCAACAGGTGGTGTAGGAGATAAAGTTACGCTTCTTGTAGTCCCAATTGTAGCATCACTTGGAGTAAAAATTTTAAAAATGTCAGGAAGAGGTTTAGGTTACACTGGAGGTACGGCAGACAAGCTAGAATCCATCGAGGGCTATGATTTGTTCATTGATGAGGAAAAAGCTATACAGGAGGTTCGTGACATAGGCTGCTGCCTTATATCCCAATCAGACAAAGTTGCAACAGCTGATAAAAAGATATATGCGTTAAGAGATGTAACTGCGACAGTATCTTCGACTCCACTTATAGCATCTTCAATAATGTCTAAAAAAATAGCATCAGGAGTAGATAAGATAGTTTTAGATGTAACAGTTGGAAGTGGAGCATTTATGCAAAATATCACGCAGGCTAAGAACTTAGCAAAAGCTATGGTAAAGATAGGTAAAAGAGCAGGTATAGAAACAAGGGCAATAATTACGTCAATGGAGCAGCCACTAGGCAAAAGTGTAGGAAATGTTGTAGAAGTAAAAGAAGCAATGTCCTTTTTACTTTCAGATGAGAATAGTTTAAATTCGTATGAAAGTAGAGAGCTAAAAGAAGTAGTATTTGAAATAGCTGCTCATATGCTAAAGATGGCAGGAAAAGGCGATGATATAGAGAAAAACAAAAAGGAAATTTTAAAGGCAATAACTAGTAGGAAAGCATATAACAAATTTATTGAAATGATAAAGGCTCAGGGGCGGAAAAACTTGTAGTGTATATATGGACTGGATAGGAGAAAATCTAGATATGCCAATTTTAAAAGATGAAGTAAAGTACATGAAAGAGATATATGCAGATAGAGATGGGTATGTAGTAGAAATAGACAGTAAAAAAATAGGTGAAGCGTTAGTAGCTTTAGGTGGAGCAAGAGAGACTAAAGAAAGTGCAATTGATTATAGTGTAGGATTTGAGTTTATAAAAAAAGTAGGAAGCAAGGTAAAAAAAGGCGAAGTAATCTTAAATGCCTTTTATAGCGATAAAGCAAAATTTGATGATGCATTTGAATATATAAACGAAGCTATACATATTGAAAAAATAGAGCAGTCAATGTCAAATGTATTAAAATCAAAGCCAGTAATATTAGATGTAGTAAGTTAGAAAGTAAGGGAGAAAATCTTGAGAATAATTGCAGGAAATTATAAAGGGAAAAAAATAAAGAGTGTAGCAAGCTCTAAAACTAGACCAACACTCGATAGAGTAAAAGAAGCTATTTTTTCCATGGTATCAGAAAAAATAGATGAAGCAGTAGTACTTGACCTTTTTGGAGGCACAGGTGCTATTTCTATTGAATTCTTGAGTAGAGGTGCAAAATTTTGCTATATAAATGACGTAAGTAAGGAAGCTGTCAGCACTATTTTATATAATATTAAAGCCTTGACTAATTGCTCAAGTTGTGTTAAAATAACACTGAGCGATTATATGAAATGCTTAAAAAAATTATCTAAAGAAGAAATAAAATTTGATATAGTATTTTTAGACCCACCATATGAATCAAAATATGCGTGGAAAGTGCTCGAATATATATCGGAAAATAAAGGTAAAATATTAAATGATGGTGGAATAATTATTTATGAATATGATAAGAGCTTTGACACAGAAGAGCTTAATAATATTTCACATTTAGAGTGTATAAAAACAAGATTTTATGGAAGAGTTGCAGTAAGGTTATTTAAATGGAGGGATTAAAATGGAGATTTTTTCACTTATAGAAAATCTTGAAGAGCTTATAGAATCAAGTTCAAAAGTACCTTTTTCATCTAAAGTTATGGTAGATAAGGAAGAGCTAAGTTCTCTTCTTGAGGAAATAAAGCTAAAGCTTCCAGATGAACTAAAACAAGCAAAGAGAATAAAAGATGAAAGAGTAACTATTTTAAATGATGCTCAAGATGAAGCAAATAAAATATTAAAAGAAGCAGAACTTAAGATAGTAGAACTAGTTGATGAAAATGCAATAACAAGACAAGCAATAGAGCAAAAAGAAGAAATAATAGAAAATGCAAATAGGATTTCAAAAGAAATATCTGTTAGTACAAAAGAATATGCAGATAATCTTTTAGAAAGAATCGAGGATTTACTTTCTCAAACACTTCAAGTTGTTAGGGAAAATAGAAAAGAACTAAAGTAGGTAGCATGAAAACTATAGTAGATATTTAAGAGGTAGATGATAGAAAAAAATGGGTAGAAAAAAGGGGTCAAAGAACAAAACAAATACTAAAGTGACAGCTAAGAAAAAATACACGAAAAAGAAGAAAAAATCATCAGAGCTTGCAAGCATAACTTGCGTGCTTATGGCTATAATTATTACTATATTTTTTGCAGTAGGTGAAGCAACAGGCTTTTCACGTTTGCTTGTAGATTTATTTAAAGGAGCATTTGGGGTAATGGCGTACTCTTTACCAGTTATACTTATGCTAATTGGAATAATGGGAATTGTAAATAAAGATAAAAAGTTAGATGCGTTTGCAGAGGTTATTAAAGGCATATTTACAATATCTTTAGTTTCATCAGTAATATACTTGTTTGCAGATAAGAATTACTCTATGTTTGATAATTTCCTAAAGTTTGTACGTGACGTATTTGAAAATAGTAAATCACTTACATGTGTTGGAGGACTATTTGGGGGAGTTATAGCAAATCTATTTAGTACATTTTTAGGCGGGCTTGCATCAAAGATATTACTTATATTACTTAGCCTAATATTTGTACTTTACATGTTAAACATTTCACTAAAACAGTTCGTTATATCTATATATAACATGTTTGTAGGAATTGGAACAGGTGTATATGACGTATATGATAATGTCCTTACAAATGAAAGTAAAATAGCGCCAAAAAATGTAAAAGAAGAATTTAGCAAAAGAAGAAGAGCAAGAGAAGAAAATATATCAAGAAGCTCAAACGTAGCAAGCAACATTATACTAGATAGCGTAGATAAACCAAACGAACCTGAAAGACAGCTAAGACAAGTTGCCAAATCTGGCTATGTATTTGAAGCAATGAAGGAAGAAACTTCAAAAGATGCTGCAAGCAATACTAAAATATCTAATGTTGCAGGAGAAGAACAGGTTGAGTTTGATTTAACAAAAATTGGTGGAAATATAACTGAAAAGGAGCAAGAAGCAAAGCAATTAAGAGATGATTTCTTTAAGAAACAAATAGAGAAAAAGGAAGACAAAAACGAAAAACAAGTGCTAACAATTGACCATACAAGACTAGTTACAGATGATGATTATGAGTTCCCTGATATATCAATATTAGGTAAAAATCAAAATGTAGAGAAGGTAGACAAGAGGGTTATACAAGCAACAGCTGTTAAACTTGAAAAGACGCTCTCAAGTTTTGGAGTTGAAGCAAAAGTTACAAATATTACCCATGGACCTACCGTTACAAGATATGAGCTTTCACCAAGTGTAGGAGTTAGGGTAAGTAAAATTGCAAATCTTGCTGATGATATAGCGCTTAATCTTGCAGCTAAGTCTATTAGAATTGAGGCTCCAATTCCAGGTAAAGCTGCAGTTGGAATAGAACTTCCAAATAAATCTCCAGAATCTGTATTTATTCGTGAAGTAATAGAATCTGATACATTTAAAAATCATGAATCAACGCTTGCTATTGCGCTTGGAAAAGATGCAGCAGGGGATATAATGGTTGGAGATATTGCAAAAATGCCTCACGTTTTAATTGCTGGTGCTACTGGTAGTGGTAAGAGTGTATGTATCAACTCACTTATTGTATCAATATTATATAAAGCAAAACCAAGCGAGGTAAAACTGATACTAGTTGACCCTAAAATGGTTGAACTTTCAGGATATAACGGTGTGCCACATCTGTTAATACCAGTTGTAACAGACCCTAAAAAAGCAGCAGGAGCACTTAACTGGGCTGTTCAAGAAATGGTTAATAGATATACACTTTTTGCAAGTAAAGGTGTAAAAGATATAAAAGGGTATAATAAGGCTATAGAAAAAGAAGATGGCGGAGTAAAACTTCCTAAGATAGTAATTATAATAGATGAGCTTGCAGACCTTATGATGGTTGCTCCAAATGATGTTGAGGATGCAATTTGTAGACTTGCACAGATGGCAAGAGCAGCAGGCATGCATCTAGTTATTGCAACTCAGAGACCATCTGTTGATGTAATCACTGGTATTATAAAGGCAAATGTACCATCTAGAATTGCATTTACTGTTTCTTCACAAGTTGACTCAAGAACGATTCTTGATTCTGCTGGTGCAGAAAAGCTTCTTGGAAAAGGAGATATGCTATATTTCCCAGTTGGTGCTACTAAACCTTTAAGACTTCAAGGAACATGGATATCTGAAAGTGAGATAGAACAAATTGTAGAAAGTATTAAGAAGGACCCAGAAGAGCTATATAGTGAAGAAATTATTGAGTCTATTGAAAATACAAGGCTTAAATCAGATAAAGAAAGTAAGTCACCAAAGGACCCTGATGATATTGAAAATGTACCTGATGAAGACCCACTTTTAAATGAAGCAATAGACCTTGCTGTAGACATGGGACAAGCATCTGCTTCTATGCTTCAGAGAAGATTTAAAATAGGTTACTCTAGAGCTGGTAGAATTGTAGACCAAATGGAAGAAAGAGGTATTATCTCAGGTTATGAAGGAAGTAAACCTAGAAAGGTACTAGTTACAAAAACAGAGTGGCAGGAGATAAAGTTCGGTATGCAGCAAGCTGAAAGAAAAGCAGAAAGTGAGGCTTTAAAAGAAGAAGCAGAAGAAACGCTAGATGAAAATGTTTCAGCTGCTATAGAGACTCAAGAACTAGTAGAAGAAAATGTAGTTTTAAATGAAAGTAATGATAATTAGAAAGGAAATGTGAAAATGGCTTTAAGAGAAATTAGGAAAGATGGAGATGAAATATTACGTAAGAGGGCAAGAGAAGTTGAAAAAGTTGATGAAAAGATAGCTACTTTAATTGATGATATGATAGAAACTATGTATAAATATGATGGTGTGGGTCTTGCAGCTCCACAAGTCGGTATGCTTAAAAGAATACTTGTGTATGATTCTGACTATGTTGAAGATGAAAATAACAAAAATCCAAGAGTTCTAATTAATCCAGTTATTGTTAAGGTATCTAAGAAAATGGCTACAGCTGAAGAGGGGTGCTTAAGTTATCCAGATCTTTATGGCTATGTAGATAGACCTGCTAAAATAACTGTAAAGGCTTTTGATAGAAATATGAAGCCGGTTACTATAGATGCTAAAGATTTAGAAGCAGTAGTTATTCAGCATGAAATAGACCATTTAGATGGTATAGTGTTTATAGATAAGGCATATAACCTTCATAGAGGAACTCAAAATGAAGAGGAAGAAAAAAGCCAAAGTAAATCTAAAAAGAAGGTAAAATAACAAGAAGGAAAATAATAATAAGTAAAATAAACAGTTTAGGGTATTATTTAAAATAAAATTTATAGTATATGGAGTAATAACTTTTGCTCCATATATTTTTTTTACTTCACTTTCGTTGTTACTAGGGTAAATACTAGCAAAAGAGGATAAATGTTTTTCATTTTCAAATACGGACATCTCTGCATCAATTTCTAAACTTGATGTAATTATAATCTCTTGATAACATAAATCAAATAATATTGCAAAAATATTACCTTAATATTACAAATGATAAAAATAATGAAAAAATGAGTTATGTAACTTGAAACTTTTTTTTTTTTTAGTGTAAAATGGCTTTAGTAACTTGAATATTGTTTAAAAACTATTGCATTTAAAATAAATAAAGTTGCTAGAAGGAGAGGATATAATGTTAGTCAAAAAAGAAGAAAAAATATGCTAAACGTCTAAAAACAAGAATATAGAAGATAATTACTAAAAAGTAAAACATAAAAAATGCAAAGGAAAAAAGAATAAGAAAGAAAAAATATATAAGGGGGAAAAAGTAATTATGAAAAATATTACAAAAATAATGATAATGATA
>JAFVCY010000034.1 GCA_017478805.1 Clostridia bacterium | reverse complement strand
CTCTCAACTCTTTTTTTATATATAAAAATATAGAGAAGAACTTTTTATATATTCTTCTCTAATTATGTTATACTTTTTAATAATATTATTTCTACATCTGACCACTATCTTTTAAGTCATTAATTACTTTATCCATATGTGCTCCATATTCCATAGAATTGTCTAAAGCAAATGTAAGCTCTGGAACAATTCTCATTTTTACCATTTTAGCAAGACTTGAACGTATGAAAGCTTTTGATTTTGCATCATTTAAAGCTTCAAAGGTTTTTGTTTTGCTTTTTGCACCAAATATACTTACATATACTTTAGCATACTTCATATCAGGCGTAATCTTTACATCTGTTATAGATATTATTCCTGTAACATTTGGATTTTTCATTTCTTCTGAAATTATTTTTGAAATTGCCATTTTTACATCTTGCTCTAATCTTACATGCTTATCCATACTATTTCCTCTTTTCTTCTACCATTTCGTAACACTCAAAGATATCGCCTTCTTGAATATCATTAAAGTTTTCAAGTTTAATTCCACACTCAAACCCTTCTTTAACTTCTTTTGCATCATCTTTTTCACGTTTTAAAGAATCAAGTTTTACATCTGTCAAAACTACGTTATCTCTTAAAAGCCTAATCATAGCATTTCTTACCATTTTACCAGATTTTACGTAGCAACCTGCAATAGTACCAATACTTGATATCTTAAATAGAGCCCTAACTTCAGCCTGGCCATGAATTACTTCTTTGTATGTAGGTTTAAGCATTCCCTTCATAGCATCTTCAACATCGTTTATTGCATCATATATTACTCTATATAGCCTCATGTCAACTTTCTCTTTTTCAGCTTGGCTAGCTGCTACTGATTCTGGTCTTACATTAAATCCAATAATTATAGCATTAGAAACTGAAGCAAGTGTTACATCGCTTTCTTTTATAGCTCCAGTTGCTGCATGAATTACTTTTACTTGAACTTCATCATTTTTAATCTTCTCAAGAGAATCTTTTAATGCCTCTAATGTTCCTTGAACATCAGTCTTAAGCACAATATTTAGGTTCTTTATCTCGCCTTCTTTTATTTGTCCAAAAAGTTCATCAAGCGTTACTTTAGATGTTTGTTTTATAAGGTTCTTACGTATATTTGCCTTTCTCTTTTCAACAAGCTGTTTTGCAACTTTCTCATTTTCAACTTCATAGAATACATCACCAGTTTGTGGAACTTCTCCAAGTCCTATTACTTCAACAGGAGTAGAAGGACCTGCAGCTTTAACTTTTCTTCCTTTATCGTCTTTCATTGCACGAATTTTTCCTATCATGTCTCCAACAACTATAGTATCACCTACATTTAACTGTCCTCTTTGAACTAGTAGTGATGCAACTGTACCAATATTTTTATCAAGTCTTGCCTCTATTACAGTACCTTTTGACTGTTTATTAGGGTTGGCTCTTAAGTCTTTCATTTCAGCAGTCAAAAGTATCATTTCAAGTAAGTTTTCCACACCTTCCCCAGTCATAGCGGAAATTGGTACGCAGATTGTATCTCCTCCCCACTCTTCTGGAACAAGGCCTACTTCTAATAACTCTTGTTTAACTTTATCTGGATTTGCACCTGGCTTATCAATCTGATTTATTGCAACTATTATACTTACTTCTGCTGCTTTTGCATGGTTTATAGCCTCTATTGTTTGAGGTTTTATACCATCATCTGCTGCAACTACTATAATTGCTATATCTGTAATTTGTGCTCCTCTTGCTCTCATTGCAGTAAATGCTTCATGTCCTGGTGTATCTAAGAAGCATATCTCTTTTGAGTTTATTTCAACTTTATACGCACCTATATGCTGAGTAATTCCACCTGCTTCACCTGATATAACGTTAGTTTTTCTTATTCTATCTAGAAGTGATGTTTTACCATGGTCAACGTGTCCCATTACGCAAACTATTGGTGGTCTTGGAATCATATCTTCATCTTTATCTTCACTATCATCAAATAGTATGTCTTCTTCTGTAACTATTACTTGTTTTTCTGCATTTATTCCAAACTCTCCTGCAACTAAATATGCAGTATCAAAGTCTATTTCTTGATTTTGAGTTGCCATTATTCCAAGTGCAAAAAGTTTCTTAATTACTTCTGCAGCTTGTTTCTTTATAATCTCTGCAAGCTCTTTAACTGTCATTGTTTCAGGAAGCTTTACTTCTGTAAGTGGAACTATCTTTACTGGAGTACTTTCTGCTTTCTTTTCCTTTTTCTTCTTTCCGTATTTTTTTACAGAATCTGAATCTCTTTCATAAAGGTCAAGCATTGAACCAGATGAGTCTACTTCTAATCCTCTAAGCTTACTTGTTGATACTCTAGTATGTCTTTCTCTAAGCTCATTTTTGTTAAGTTTTTCTTTCTTACCATCTGAGCTACTATTTGAATTGTTATACTTCTTTTTATCTATTAATGTTGCAGAATAATCTCTTGTCTCTTTAGTTTCTGATGCAATATCTGCTTGTGCTTTAACAAATCTATCAACTTGGCTCATTTGTGGTCTTCCAAACTTGTTTTGCCCTCCTTGCTGCCTTCTATCACCGCTAGCATTACTATAGTTATTATATTGTCTTCTGTCTCCATTTGTATTGTTATAATTGTTATATTGTCTTCTATCTGAATTTTGACCGTTATAATTGTTATTCTGCCTTCTATCACCATTTGAATTGTTGTAATTATTATACTGTCTTCTGTCTCCATTTTGGTTATTATAGTTATTATACTGTCTTCTATCTGAGTTTTGGTTATTATACTGTCTTCTATCTGAGTCCTGATTATTGTGCTGTCTCCTATCTGAATCTTGATTGTTATATTTTCTTTTTTCTGAACCTGAATTGTTATACTGTTTTTTATCTGCATTTTGAGTTACATTTTGTTTTTTATCTTGATTTTCCTTATCACTTTTTGCTACAGTTATAACATTTTCTTCTAATTCAACATTTCCTTTAACTTCATTTTTCTCTTTTTCACTAATTTTTGTTATAGGTTCTTCATTAATAGCTTGATTCTTAACATTTTCAATTTGAGGTTTTATTTCTTCTTTTTTCACTACTTCTTTAACTTTTACTTCTTCCTTTACTGGTTCTTTTTCTACTACCTTACCATTTCTTGTTACAACTACATTGATATTTCTTCTTCCAAAGTTATTCTTTGCAAAACCTGAGCGATTATTAGAATTATTGTATCTATTTGAATAATTCTCATGTTTCTTTTCATTTTGATTAGATATAACTTGTTTATTTTTCTGAATATCTCCATTAATTTTGGTAGTTATCTCTTGAATTTCTTCTTTATCTTCAGAAGTATTTATAACCTTAACGTTTCTCCTTATAATATGAAGCTGCTCTGATTCTTTCTTTGCCTCTTTTTTAGTTTCTTTTACTTCCTTTTTCTCTTTATTTTTTTCTTTCTCTTTAGCCTTTTCAACTACATTTCCTTTATTTCTACTTTTCAAAAACTTATCATATTCTTCTTTTGTTATTGAAGAAAGGTGTGATTTTACAATAACTTCAATTTTACTTAAACCTTCTATAACCTCATTATTAGAAATATTTAACTGCTTTGCTATTTCATGTACTTTGATTTTTTCCAAATCTATTCCCCCATCCTAAAAATTAAGTGACTCTAATAACTTCACAAGTGAGTCAGCACTAGCATTTATTTTTAAATTTTGATTTTTCTTTTTTAAATTTTTTAAATATCTATCTATACACTCTTTATTACCGCATATATATATAGCTCTTTTATTTATTTTTTGCTTTTCATCTATAACTGCAATATTATTCTCATCAGGTACAATTCTTAAAAGCTCTTTTTTTTCTTTCCTCTTTCTGCAACTTACGCAGCTTCTTATACCTACCAAGCCTTTTCCTCTTTTCTACTCTACTATATTTTCTTTTATAGCAGTTTCAGTCTTTATGTCTATTTTCCAACCTGTAAGCATAGCAGCAAGTCTAACATTTTGACCACCTGCACCAATTGCATATGAAAGTGATTCATCTGGTACAACTACTGTTGCGATTTTTTCTTCATCGTTTATATCTATAGCAAGTACTTCCGCAGGTGATAACGCATTTATTATATAACTTGGAAGATCATCGCTATATGGTACTACATCGATTCTTTCTCCAAATAATTCTTCAATTATTGGGTTAATTCTCATACCTTTTTTTCCTATACAAGATCCTACTGGGTCAATGTTTTCATCATTTGACCATACTGCAATTTTTGTTCTGCTTCCAGCTTCTCTTGCTACTGATTTTATTTCTACTAAACCATCTGCAACTTCTGGTACTTCTAATTCAAATAATTTTTTTACAAACCTTGGGTCTTTTCTTGAAAGTACAACTTGTGGACCATATTTTCCATTTGCTGTTACACTTAAAACATAAGCTCTTATCTTATCATGAGAATTGAACATCTCCCTTTTAACTTGTTCTTTTTCTGGAACTAAAGCTTCAACTTTTCCTAAATCTACTATTATTCCAAATTTGTCTGTTCTTTCAACGGTTCCAACTACTATTTGTCCTTCTTTATCGCTATATTGTGAAAATACTAAATCTCTTTCTGCTTCTCTTAATCTTTGAACTATAATTTGTTTACCTGCAGCTGCTGCAATTCTTCCAAAGTTTTTAGGAGTAACTTCAATTTTTATCTCATCACCAACTTTAGCTCTTTTATTTATAGTTTTTGCTTCTTGAAGTGATATTTGAGTGTTACTGTCTTCTACTTCCTCAGCAACTGTCTTTACTGCAAGAACTCTTACTTCCCCTTTTTCTTCGTTTATATCAACAACAATAGTTTCTTCTGAATCATAATTTTTTCTGTATGCTGCTTCTAGTGCGAGTTTTAGTGATTCTATCAAGTACTCCTTTGTTATTCCTTTCTCTATGTATAGTTCATCAATTGCTTTTAAAAGCTCTTTTGCACTTATTTTTTCACTTTTCATTTTATTATATTCCACCTTTCTAATTATTATTTATTTTCGTTTGCTTTAAAAAATGCGTTAAAATCAAACACTGTATGACTTGCAGCAATATCTTTTAGCTCTAAAGTAAACTGCTCGCCCTTTTCAGATTTAAAAGTTATTTTTTCACTTTCTTTATCTACGTTTATTATATTTGCCTCAAATTCTTTTTCGTTTAAATTTTCAGTAAGTTTTGTCTTTTTAAACAGCTTTATGTATACTTTGCTACCTAAATATTTTTCATATAGCTTGATATTTTTTAAATTCTTTTCAAGTCCCGCTGAAGATACTTCTAAAACATATGCCTTTTCTTTCATGCACCTATCTATATCCTCGCCAATAGCCATGCTTACTTTCTCACAATCTTCTGAAGACATGCTAGAATCTTTTTTATCAATTACTACCCTTAATATATCTCTTGAGTTTTCTTTTACTTCTTCTATATATTCTAAATCATATCCTAAGCTATTTATTTTAGGTAAAATAGCCTCTTCTATTTTTTCTACACTTTTATTTGACACTAAATATGTTCACCACCTTTTTTATACAAAGTGAGAGGATTTAAAAAACCCTCTCACAATGCATGTTAAACTTTAGTCATATCTATTATACTGCAATATACTAAAAAAAGCAACTTTTTTTGTTATTTTTTTGTAATTTATTTGTAAATTATGGAATTATTACTGATTATTATCACCAATTAAAGCATTTTCCTCTATATCAGTTATATATTTCGAATTTTGGTATACCTTCCTTATAACTTCCTCTGGATAATATTCATCTAAATATATGTCTATAACATTTTTAGCTTCAAGATTTAATTGTCTTCTATAGTCTCTTTCTGCTGCAAGACAAGATATTGACATGTCCCATACTAAAAATACAGCTAAACAAATAGTAAAAGCTTTTCCAAATTTAACTGGGATTTTTTCTATCCACAAAGACATAAGTGGCACAATTACTTTTATTACTCCAAGCGCTAAAACACCCCAAAACATAGCATATATAACAGTTGTTCTTCCATTTATGTTAAGGAACAAATCACTATAATCCCATGCATAAGTACCAAAGACTTTTTCTTGAATAAATGAACACATATATTCAAATACTCCACCTATGACTGAACCATATATAAATATTTTAAAATTCCTTTTTACTCTTCCAAGAAGAAGTACCATAAGAAGCAGACCAAAACCGTATACCGGATTAAATGGTCCGTATATTACCCCTCTTCTTTGAACAAGTTCTCCGTTTTTTATAAAATGAAGAAGAACTTCATATAAATCTCCTATAAAACACCCAAGTGCAAATAAAAGTACTAATTTATAAAAATTATAATAACCTTCAGCAAATTTTTCCTTCTTCATTACTGCAAGTTTATTATTCATCATTTCCTCCTTCTAGATTACATAATATATTTTATCACATTTTGTCGAAAAATGCAAGTATCTATACTATATAAAATTACTAATAACGGAATATGTTGAAAAAAAATGAAAAATATATTATAATTAATGAAGAAAAAATGAAAAATTTGTTATAATATTAATTCATATTTAACAAATACTAATAAAAAAGGAGAAAAAAATGACAATAGTTTTGTATATTTTTGCTTACACTCTTATCAATATATATTTATTTAGGAAGGTAAAAAAGTCTATAGACAACGATGTAAAAAATCACAATTTGAAAGTTTTCATATACTTTATTTTGTTAATACTATTTGTCTCTCCTGCTGTTAACGCTTTTTTGCGAAGCTCAGATTTAGAGAAAATATCACATGCAATATCTTTCTTTTATATATCAGTGCTTACATATACTTCCGTTATAGCTATCGTTTCTGATATTGTAAAATTGATTATAAATAAAGTATTAAAAAAAGATAAAAGTATATTTGAAACGAAAAAATATAGATATATTTCTGCTGTTATTTCAATACTCTTTATTTCTTCATGTGTATCATATGGAATAGCACATTATAGCAAAATAACAGTTAAAAGTTATTCAGCTGTAATAAATAAAGAGTGTAATATTAAAAATTTGAAAATTGCACTTGTTGCAGATTTCCATTTAGGATATACAATAGGTTATGAAATGATGGAAGAAATGGCAGAAAAGATTAATAATGAAAATCCAGACATAGTACTAATCGCTGGCGATATTTTTGACAATAGTGCTATAGCAGTAGATGACTTTGGTAAATGTACTGAAGCTCTTGCATCAATTAAAAGTAAATATGGAACTTACGCAATATTTGGAAATCACGATGTTAAAGAAAAGCTTCTTTTTGGTTTTTCTATTGAAGAATTCAAATCTGACTACAGAGATGAACGTATGGAAACAATGCTAAATAATGCTGGTATTACAATACTTGATGATAAAGTCACATTAATTGATAATAGCATATATATAATTGGTAGAAAAGATTATAGCAAACCAGGATTTGGAAGTGAAAAAAGAAAGAGCTTAGATGAATTAATAACAGATGTTGATTTTTCTAAACCAGTTATTATTTTAGAACATGAACCCAAAGAGCTAGAAATAGCTGCAAGCTATGGTGTTGATATGCATCTTGCTGGTCACACTCATGCTGGACAATTCTTTCCTCTTACACTTGCTGTACAGCTAGTGTATAAAAATGCATATGGAATAAAAGATATAAATGGTATGACAAGTATTGTTACTTCTGGTGTTGGACTATATGGTCCTCAAATTAGAGTTGGAACAAACAGTGAAATTACAATGATTAATTTAAGTTTTAAGTAAGTAAAAAGGTTATCTAAATTATAATTACATAAGTAGACTTTTGTACACTATTTAAGTGTAAACAAGCCTGCTTATGTTTTTTTTCTCAATCAAAAAAAAAAAAAAAATACTAAAAATATATGATTTGTATCATTTGTATAACTAAATACATATTATAAAATATAAAAAGGAGTAAAAAATATGTCAAATTATTTTAGTAACTGTAATCAAAACAACTATAATAAGCCATTTTCACCTTGCTATCCACCTAAATATAATTGTCCAATTTGCCCTGCTGGACCTCAAGGCGTTCCAGGAATGCAAGGTGTCCCTGGTAATATCGGTCCTACCGGTCCTCAAGGCGTTCCAGGAATGCAAGGTGTTCCTGGTAGTACTGGTCCTACCGGTCCTCAAGGTATTCAAGGTAATATCGGTCCAACGGGTAGCACTGGCCCTACTGGTCCTCAAGGTATTCAAGGTAATATCGGTCCAACGGGTAGCACTGGCCCTACTGGTCCTCAAGG
>JAFVCY010000033.1 GCA_017478805.1 Clostridia bacterium | reverse complement strand
GTAATTGTAGAAAAAGAAGGTATGTGGGGAATTATGGATAGCAGTGGAAGAACTATTGTAGATTTTGAGTGGGATCATATAAGAGACTTTGACAGGCGTGGCTATGCTGAACTTATAAAGAATAACAAAGATAACTATTTTGACCAGATTTCTAAATATACAGATAGATATGGTAGAATTTATGATGAATATCCTAAAAAAGCTACGCTTTGGTAAAAAAAAGTATAAATAACAAAAAAACTCCTAAGATAAAACTTTCTTAAGAGTTTTTATTTGTATTAATACTAAAATTAAACAGCTCTCGCTACTTTTCCACTTTTTAAACATCTAGTACAAACTTTCATTTTTTTAGTATTTGTACCATCAACAACTTTTACAGTTTGAACGTTTGGTTTGAAAGTTCTAGCTGTTCTTCTATGTGAGTGTGAAACTTGCATAGAAAATGTTAAATCTTTATCACATATTTCGCATTTTGCCATAATAAATAGCCTCCTTTTATTTCAAAATTAATTACTTACAAAGAATATTTTAACATAATTTATGTGAATAATCAATAAAAAATGTTAAATTTGTAAAAATAAAAGGGGTGAGGCCCCTTTTATTATATTTTTAAGATTGCACCAGTTGTACTTGCAGCTAGTATATTTGCACCAGCATTTTGTTTTAGACCACCACTTAAAACAACGCTGTCTCCTTCTTTTAGAAGACCTCTTTCCTTAAGTATGTCAACACCAGATTTTAAAATTCTTTCAAAATCATATTCACCAGGAATATATATTGCAGTAACATTTGTTTCAACTGACATTTGTCTTGCAGTTTGCTCATTTGCAGTTACAACATATATTGGGCATTTTGGTTTAAATGAAGATAGCATAGATGGAGTTTCTCCATTTTCAGAAATTGCAATAATTGCATCTGCTTGTGAGAACATAGCTGTGCAACAAACAGAGAAGTTAGCTTGCATTTTAAATTCATGGTCATTTTTTATATCTTCATGTTCAAATGAAGTTAATATTTCAATGTTCTTTTTCTTAAATCTCTTCCAATAATTAATGTTTTGTTCACTTGATTCTACAATTTTAGCCATTACTGTAACAGCCTCTATTGGGTATTCTCCTTGTGCAGACTCACCAGAAAGCATAACAGCACTTGTTCCATCATAAACAGCATTTGCAACATCTGAAACTTCAGCTCTAGTAGGTCTTGGATTTTTTTGCATTGACTCAAGCATTTGAGTTGCAGTTATAACTGGTTTACCAGCAGCAACTGTTTTTCTAATCATCATTTTTTGGACAACTGGAAGCTGTTCTATAGGTATCTCAACACCTAAATCTCCACGAGCAACCATTATACCATCAGTTACTTTTAATATTTCGTCAAAGTTATCAATTCCTTCTTGGTTCTCTATTTTAGAGATTATTTTTATTCTTTCTCCACCATGAGCATTTAAGAATTCTCTCATTTCAATAACGTCATCAGCTTTACGTATAAATGAAGCTGCTATAAAGTCAAATCCATTTTTGCAAGCAAACTCTAAATCTGATTTATCTTTTTCAGTCATTGCTTTAAGCTTTAATTTTGCTCCTGGTACATTTACACCACGTCTACCTTTTAAAGTAGCAGAGTTTAAAAATGTACATTTTATTTCATCACCGTTTATTTCATCAATTAATAAGTCAACTAGACCATCATCGATTAATATATGTCCACCAACTTCAACATCATGTGGAAGACCTTTATATGAAACTGAAAGTAAATCTTTAGTTCCAGGAAGCTCTTTAGTTGTTAAAGTGATTTTATCTCCTTTAGTAAAGTCAAGTTTTGTATTTTGGTCACTTCCAAATGAGCCAGTTCTTATTTCTGGTCCTTTAGTATCTAGCATAAATGCTACATGTGTTCCAAGTTTCTCATTAAGTTTTCTAAGTAGTTTAACTTTTGCTAGATGTTCCTCATGGTCACCATGAGAAAAGTTAAGTCTCATAACGTTCATTCCTGCTTTTATTAAAGATTCTAAAACTTCTTCAGATTCACTTGCAGGACCTATTGTACATACAATTTTAGTCTTTTTCATAAAATACATCTCCTTATACAAATTTCTCAAGATATATCTGTAAATTATCTATATCTTGTAATCAAACAACTAGTAGTATACTAGAAAAAGTAAAAAAAGTCAATAAAATGATGAAAATTTGTATAAAAAAGGTGAGTGGGAGAATTTTTTTCAATATAATCAAAGAGAAGAAGAAACTAAAAATATAATTTCTTCTTCTTTCACTTTTAAATACATTAACCTATAGTTATCATAATTGAGTCTTTTATATGACTTTCAGTGCTTTCTATAATTTTTTGCCTTAAATATCTAAAAACATCAAAATAACATTCCATTAATATTTTTCCTTCACAAATAAATACAATCATATCTGCATAACATGTAGCACCACATTTTGAAATATATGAAACATCATTAATGTAAAATCCACCATTGTCTAGAAAAAAACAATCAATTTTAGTACTATATCCAACTTCATTTAATTTTTTTAGTAAGTCTTTATTAAATCTTTGTAATTCTTTCTTTTTTCTCTCAAAATTAGCTTTTGTTTCGTATATCTCTAATTGCTCTAAAATTAAATCCATAGCATGCTTTTCTATAAGCGTGTTTTTAAGTTCAAAGATTACATTATTTTTAGTATTAATAATATTGTAATTATCGATGTTAATTGTTTCTTTTAAGTCATCAACTATTTGTTCATAAGTTAAATCTTCATCAAATCTTCTTTCTTTTGATACTCTGATTTTTGTTGCAATACCTATACGTAAATATTGTCCCATAATTATTCCTCCTTAAAACTCTATATGTATATATTATAACACAATAAGTGTTTAAGTCAATACCTAACTAAAAAAATTATAAAAAACTCATTAAATAGAAGTTATATAATCAAAGGAAAAATCATAGACAAATACTTAGTTATATGATATATTATTATACAGTAGTAAATGGTGATGAAAATGGAATTTGAAAATGAAATATTTAGCAAGAAAAAGGTCTCTTTTGAAAAGCTTGTGCAGTATGGATTTAAGAAAGAAAATAATAAGTATACTATAGAAAAAGTATTTATGAATAGTGAGTTTAAAGCAGTTATAACTGTAAATGAAGAAGGAAAAGTAATAGGCAAGGTTATAGACTTAAACTTTAATGATGAATATACTAATTTTAGATTACAGGAGCAAATTGGAGAGTTTGCTTATAAAGTAAGACATGAGTATAAAGAGATTTTGCTTGACATTGCTAAAAACTGTTTCGAAAATGAGTTTTTTAAATATAGTCAAGCAAACAGAATTACAAATTTAATATATGAAAAATATAATGATTTACCTATTTTTCCATGGGATGATGAAAATGGTGTGTTTAAAAACTTAAAAAGTGATAAGTGGTATGGAATAATAATGAGTATAAACAAAAATAAGCTTGAGAAAAAGGAAAATAAAGAAGTTGAAGTTTTGAACGTAAAGCTAGATAAAGATGAGATAACTGATTTAGTGAGTAAAGAGGGGTATTATAGAGCTTACCATATGAATAAAACTTACTGGATTACAATTGTGCTAGATGATACTTTAAGTGACGCTGAAATAATGGATAAGATTATAAAAAGTCATAAGTACACAGAAACAATAAATGAGTGGATACTTCCAGCAAATACAAAATACTTTGATATAATTAATTATATGGAAAATATAAGACCAGTGCTTTGGAAACAGCCAAATAAAAAAATAAATGTAGGGGATATGGTATATATCTATATTGGCATGCCATATTCAGCACTTATGTATAGATGTGAAGTAATTAAGGTAAATCTGCCATCTACATATCCTGGAAGGCAAAAGAAGAATTTAAATGAAATGGAACTTGAAGTAATAAATAGATATGATAAAAATCTATTTACATTTAAAAGATTAAATGAGCTTGGAATAAAAGCAATAAGAGGCCCTAGAACTATTACTGAAGCATTAAAAAAAGAAATTGAAAATAATGATAAATGATTATCTGTTATAACGAAAAAGTTATTTAAAAGGTGATAAAAATGTATATAGATGTAAATGGAATAACACTACATTATAAAGTAGTTGGAGAAGGAAAGCCACTGATATTACTTAATCCAAACAGTGAATCTACTTTGATTATGCTACCAATTGCTAAAATTTTATCAAAGTATTTTAAAGTGTATATGGTAGATAGAAGAGGCTGCCGGAAAATCTAGTAAAAATTGCGTACTTACATATGAAGAAAGTGCAAAAGATATATTTGAGTTTATATCTTCACTAAAACTTGAGATGCCTTATGTTTTAGGTTTGTCAGGCGGCGGCTCAGTTGCACTAAGGCTTGCTATAGACTATCCAAATAGTGTATCAAAAATTGTACTTGGAAGTTCAGTTGCAAGATTTAAAGAGCTAAAGATGCCTAAATTTTTTGAAAATTTAAGAAAGCTAAAATTTTTGCCATCAGTTAGAAAAGCAGAGAAATTCTATATTCTAAACGAACAGGCAAAAGATATTACGAAAGAAGAATTAAAACAAATTAAAGCCAAAGTTTTAGTTATAAATGGTGGAAAAAAAGATGTTGTACCAATATCTGAAGCAGAGTTTATTCATAGTAACTTAAAAAATAGTGAAAAATGCATATTTGAAAAAGACTCGCATAGCAGTTATACTAGGAAAAAATATTTTTATGATAAAGTTATATATTTCTTAAAAGAATAATTTAGAGTGCTAAATTATATATATGGTGTTGTGAATGTACGTATATAGTGTTAAAATATATATGTATATTAATTTAGGAGGTATTATTTATGAGTAAAGAAGATATTAAAGAAAAATTTGAAAAACTTAATGAGAAAATGAAAGACTTAGGAGCAAAAGCAAAAGATACTGCAGAAACAGTTGCAATTTATTCACTAGAAGCAAAAGATAAGGTAGATGAAGCTATTTTAGAGACAAAAAGTAGTGTTCAGGCTTTAAAAGAAAATTACAGAATATTTTCTGAAAGAGCTAAAGGAAAGGCATCATCTGAATTATTAAAAGCACAGATGAATATTGAGAAGGCAAAAGAGGAACTAGAGACAAGAAAAGAAATTCATGATAAAGAAAAACTTGAAAAGTATATAGAAGACATGGTTGAATATGCTTCCTCTGCAGCTGTACTTTCTGCTTTAGCAGCAGAAGAGGCAAAACTTGCTAGACTTGAAGCATTATCTGCTAAGGCTGAATATGATGAGAAATACGGAAAATAATGGATTATGAAGAGGGAAGAAATCCCTCTTTTTTCTATAAAAAACACTAAAAATATAGACTAAAGACTAAAAAAAGGGTATAATAAAAAAGGGCGAGTGTAGGTGTATACTAGCTATGAAAGTTGAAAGAGAGTAAAAAATGGATAAGGAAGAAGTAAAAAGAAAAAATACAAATAATGGTAAAAAAATAAAAATGACTATATTGTATATACTCTTAGTAGTGTGCATTATAGCTATTGTTATATCACTATACAAAATAATAAACTGGTTTATTGAAAATAACAAAAATAAAAAGATAAAAGATGAATTATCAAATGCAGTAGTTATATATGAGGAAAATGTGGAAAATGACGAGGAAAATACTGAAAATCAAACTACTAAAGATAAATCACAAATCTACTCTATAGATTTTGAAAAATTAAAAAGCCAAAATCCAGATACAGTTGCATGGCTTAAAGTTAATGGAACAGATATTGAGTTTCCAGTAGTAAAAGCGAACGATAATTATTATTATTTAACTCATAGCTTTGATAGAAGTTATAACAGTGCAGGGTGGATATTTGCAGATTATAGCAATAATTTTGATTCATATGATAGAAACATTGTAATATATGGGCATAATCGTATGGATGGAAGCATGTTTTCAACTCTAAAAAATGTATTAACAGATGAGTGGCTTAATAATCCAGAAAATATGAATATAATACTAATAACTGAAAATGAAAAAGCAGTATATGAGGTATTTTCAGTATATCAAGTTGTAGTAGAGGATTATTATATAAATACGAGTCTATTCAACGATAATTACTATCAAAGTTTCTTAAATAATATACAAAGTAGGAGTATAAGAGATTTTGGAAATGAAGTAAGTATTAGTGATACCATTTTAACGCTTTCAACATGTGCAGATAATATGAGTTATAGGATAGTAGTGCATGCTAAAAAAGTAAATGGTAGAGAAGCAGATGTGATAGAAGATAATATATAATATATAAAGAAATTGGAGATTAACATTCAGCTAATCTCCAATTCTTCTCTTTTTGAATATTTATATCTAGTTTTTAATTCATTCTATATCATAATTTTAAATCATAATTTTAAATTTTTTCTTATCTTCTTCTTTATCTTTATTTTTATTTATAATTTGTATAATAAGAGGTTTTGGGTTATTATTTTTGGCTCATTATATTGAAAACAATATAATGAAAATTTTTACATATAGTTTCACTTCCTTCTTTTCTTTAATACTTAATGCTAAAAGCTTTAACTATATTATTACATAATCAAAAAGAGAAAAAATTACGAATATATGCTAAAACAAAATTTCAGAAATAAGATTTAAGAAATTTAACTTTTAGAAAATTAAATATTAAGAATAAACGGCATAACTTAATGCCACGTATATTAAACTATATTTTATTGTAAAAGTAAAGAAAAGTACTAAAATATGACAAAACTAGACAAAAGTAGTTCAAAAATTACAAAATTCGACAAATGATATTTGTTATATAATACCAATAACAAATGCAATATAAACACATCAAAATATTTGACACATATTTGTATGTATGCTATAATTTAGGCAAATAATTTTACGTTAAAACTAACTATAATTAGGAGGTACATTATGAAATATTTATTTGTTCTTACCTTCCTTTTATCAGACGGATATAGTGAAAAATATCAAACAATTACCTATAGGTCAATATTAAATGAAATGAAAGTTTCAGAAATAAATGGATTATTTGATAAATTCAAAAAAGAAGGGTATAAATCGATAATACTAATGAATAGTTTGAGAGTTATAGATGATGAATAGAATGATAAATAATGAATAGCTGTATATTTCTTTTAACAAAAAAATTAATAAACTTCTATGTATACATTTTATACATGGAAGTTGTTTTGTGTTAATTTGGTGAAATATTCATGAAAAATTGTATGTAATTATTGAAAAAATAGTGTAAAAGATATATACTATGTCGTGTAAAAAAAGAGAGGAGCAGTATGTATAAAAGTAAAAAAATATTAACGAGTGTATTTATTGTTATTTTTTTCTTTACGATTATATTATCACTAGTTGCATCAACAGATATACTTCACTTAGAAAGCTGTCATAAAGACTGCTGCACTAGATGTAACATAATAAATAATTCGCTAGCTTTAGTAAATAGTATAAAAAATACAGTTGTAATTATTTCTTACAGTCTGTTTACATATGTAATAGTAGGTATTATAGCTAAAAAATACTTTAGCTTTGAATACAAAACACCAGTAAAGATGAAGGTTACACTTATTGAATAGAATAAATCCAAAATTATAGATATATTAAATGATATTTTGGAGGTATTTTATGAATTTAAAGAAAATGTTATGGAGCGCAGTGCTAGTTATAATTTGCATCTTCGCTTTAGTTTTAATATTCGTTATAGGCAATAAAAACGAAGAGAAAATAGATAATAATTCAAGTAATAAAAAACAAGTAGTAGTTAGTAATTTTGCATCATATGATTTTGCACGTGCAATAATTAAAGGTAGTGATAAAATAGATTTAACATTTATTATGGGCCCAGGAAAAGACTCACATAGTTATGACCCAACAGTTCAAGATATTTTGAAAATTGAAAAAGCAGATCTATTTATATATGTTGGCGGAGAAATGGAAAAATGGATAGATAAAGTTTTAGAATCTAAAGATAGCACAAAAAATGCTGTATGTGTAGCAGACTTTGTAGAGACCATAGAAGAAAAAGAAGTAGATGGAGCAGAAGAAGAGGAAGAAGAGGAAGAAGACGAGGGAGCATTTGATGAGCATATATGGACTTCACCAGAAAATGCTAAAAAGATGGTAAGAGGCATAGAAGAAAGATTAGAAAAATTACTGCCAGATGAAAGTGAAATATTTAGAAAAAATGCAGAAGAGTATATAGAAAAAATAGATGAAGTAGATGGTAAAATTAGAGAAATAGTAGATAATAAGGTAAGAAATAGACTGATATTTGCTGACAAAATGCCAATGCAGTATTTTATAGACTACTATAACTTAGAAGTAAGTGCAGCATTTTCAGGATGTTCTACTGAAGTTGAACCATCAAGTGCAACCATTGCATATTTAGAAAAGTTAATAAAAGAGCAAAATATTCCAGTAGTATTATACATTGAACTAAACAGTGGAAAAGTTGCTAAAACTATTGCAGAAGAAACAGATGCTAAAGCTATGCAGATACAAACGCTTCATAATTTATCAAAAGATGACTTTGATAGAGGAGAGACTTGGGTAAGTCTTATGACTAGAAATTTAGATGTACTAAAAGAAGCATTAGATTAGAGGGAAAGAAAATGAATTCAAATATAATAAAGGTAAAAGATTTGTACTTTAGCTATGATGCGAAAAAAGATGCACTAAAAAATATAAATTTTGCCATAAAAGAAGGAAGCTTTACATGTATAGTAGGAGAAAATGGTTCCCGGAAAAAGTACACTTCTTAAATGTATTTTAGGATTAAATAAAGGGTTTACAGGAGAAATTACAAGAAAAGAAAAAATAGGATATCTACCTCAAAAAAGTGATATTCAAAGTAATTTCCCAGCATCTATAACTGAAGTAGTACTATCTGGAACAATATCAAATAACCCTAAAAGTATATTTTATAAAAAAGAAGATAAAGAAAAAGCAGAAAAAATAATGAAAGAATTAGGGTTGTGGGAGATAAGGAAAAAATGTTTCGCAGACCTGTCAGGCGGGCAGCAGCAAAGAGTATTAATTGCAAGGGCTCTTTGTGCAACTCAAAAAATAATTGTCCTAGATGAACCTACAAATGGCCTTGACCCAACTATATCAGTGCAGATATACGATTTACTAAAACAGCTAAAAGAAAAACATAAAATAACTATTTTAATGGTATCACATGATATAGAAAGAGCATTAAAATATGCAGATAAGGTAATAGAAATAAGAGACTCAGAAATGGTATTTGAAGGCTTGCCTAAAGATTTCACACTAGGAGGCGATAAAAAATGATAGAAGTATTTTCAGAAATGATGTCACATGCATTTATTGCAAGAGCAATGCTAGTTGGAATCTTAGTAAGTTTATGTGCAGCACTTCTTGGTGTAAGTTTAGTTTTAAAAAGATATAGTATGATAGGAGATGGACTTTCACATGTAGGATTTGGAATCCTTACTATCTCTACAGCCTTTGGAATATCCTCTCCGCTATATATAGCAGTTCCTGGAGTTATGATATTTGCAGTTTTACTGCTTAAAATAGGCAGTAGTGGAAAGATAAAAAGCGATAGTGCAATAGCGCTAATTGCGAGCTCTGCACTAGCTATAGGTGTTGCGGTAACCTCAGTAACTACTGGAATGAATACAGATGTATGTAACTTTATGTTTGGATCAATTCTTGCAATGAGTACAAGTGATGTATATTTAAGCGTAATAGTAAGTATTTTAGTTATATTGTTGTTTGTTATATACTACAGAAAATTGTTTATTATAACGTTTGATGAGGAATTTGCAAAAGCAAGCTCACTAAAGGTAAAAAAATATACAAATTTGATAGCAGTTCTTACAGCAGTAATTATAGTAGTAGGTATGAGAATGATGGGAACAATGCTAATTAGTAGTATAATTATTTTCCCTGCACTTACATCTATGAGAGTATTCAAGTCTTTTAAGAAGGTGGTTATAAGTTCAGCAGTAGTAAGCGTAGTGTCATTTATACTAGGGCTATATTTATCATATGTGTACAATATAAGTACAGGTGCAACAATTGTACTTGTAAATTTAGTTTTGTTTATTATATTTAGCATAATAGACAAGATAAAAAATAGTTAGGAGGAGAATCTTATGAAAGGAAATGTAAAAAAGATATTACTTATAGTTCTACTTCTTGGAATAATAGCAGGTATTGGTATAGTAGCAATTAGTTCTTCTAAAGGAAAAAGAGAAGAGGTAACAGCAAAAAGTGAAGTAGCTAAAAATTCTGTAAATTCAAGCTCAAAAACTGAAACAAATGCACTAGTAAGTACTTCTAAAACAGTAGAGAAAAAGAAAACAAAAGAAATAATGGCAGAAGATGGAGTTATATATTCATTAACTGACGAAAAAATAACTCCAGATATAGTAGTAGGTGATAATTATTTTGATACTACACTTTCAGATATAAATACAAACTTTAGTGAATATGAAGGAAAAGTAATAGAAATAGAAGGGATGTATTTAGAAAATACACCATATACGTTTGTAGGAAGATATTCTGAATCTAATTTATGTGCCTACTGTCCTGCAGGTTACTCATATTTTGAGTATGAGTGGCACGGAGATAAAGAGTTTGGGTTTAAAGAAGGCGGCGATGAGTGGCTTAAAGTAATAGGCGTGCTAAGAACTGGAAATGATGGAGTAGAGTACAGATATATTGATGTTTTATCTCTAGAAATAATGAACGAAAGAGGACAAGAAACTGTTAAAAATTAAGAAAATTACCACACATTTAGTGTGGCTTTTTTCTTTGCCTTATATATTTTTTTTT
>JAFVCY010000032.1 GCA_017478805.1 Clostridia bacterium | reverse complement strand
CTGAAATATGATTATTCTAATTTTAGTGTAGTCGAACACTACAGGTTGTTCAGTCCTTCGCTCCATTTCCATTACAGAAACTTCATCACTACTACGACCTCTGCTGACTTCTCATGACAAACCTTTTTCGACCATAAATTTGTGTTGTACTTCTCGTCGTTTCCGTTACAATTCCATGTTCATGAGACCTTCCAGGGGAAGATATATAACTTTCATCGTTTACTCACTTGATTTACTGCATAAAGTTACGTGTATCTTTTGGACTTTAGTTTGTTTTGTAACCTCATCCGTTTATACAGCCTTAGTATCAAGTTTCTATTCGTTGAGCCACGATTTTGTTCCACACTTTCTTCAGCACTAACATCACTGTTAATGCGTTGTGCTTCCCTAATACTTCGCAGATACTTACGTGTATAGTTGACTTTCACCACATAACTATATACCATGCCTAGTACACAAAATAGGAGATTAAATAAACCTCCTACTTTTTATAATCTAATTTTATATCATCTAGAAGTATAGGTTATAAATGAAAAGTTTAGCATATTAAAATGTTTAAGGTTATAATATGACTGTATTATATAGTGTTATATTAATTCTTTCTTAATAATATCTTCTATATTTTTACTATCAAAACCATCATTTTTATACTCTTTTGTTACAATTAAATTTTTTCCTTCTTCTATTCCATTTTCTTTATAGATTTGTTCTTTTGCTTCCCAATCACGTTTATATTTCTTATCATACATAAGTCCACAATGCTCCCAATACCATGTATCACCAAGTGATGTTTTGATTGTAAAGTCGGGTAACTTTTTTATATTGCCTTTTAAAATCAGTTCTTTTTCATAATAATATTGTAAATCTCCAGCTTTTTCATAGCTATATAACGTGTTAGCAATTATTACTTCTGATTTTGATCTAACTAGCTCTCCTCTAAGTGTTTTATGTATTTTATTTGCATCAAAATATTTATTATTATATTTAACAACACTTGGCACTGTATCTTTTACTTTTATAAATAAATCTGTTAGTCTTTGAGCGATATTTGAATTATCATCTTTTGAAAATTTTAATAATTCATATGGTTCATCGTTGTATAAAATTATAACTTTTTCTGTTTGCCTAGTAAGTGCTGTATATAGCATTTCTCTAGATATCATTTTGCTATCTTTATCTAGAACTAATATAACTGTCTTAAATTCACTTCCTTGAGCCTTATGTACAGTTAAAGCATATGCAAGCTCAAGGCTCGAACCTGTTTCATCATTAAAATCATTTTTTTCTTTTGTCTTTATACTTTTATTTGTATTTCCATATGTATATGTAATACCAGGTTGAGAAGAAAATTCTACATATAAGTTTTCAACTTCCTTTCCATATCTTATACCTGTTATTCCTATTTCACCATTTGCTACATACATTTTTTCATTATTATTATTTTCATGATCTTTTCCATTTCTTTTTGTATTAATTACATTAATAACTTTATCTCCATAAACAATTTTTTCTGGCCCAAAATTTTTAAATTTTGCTCTTATTCCATATTCTTTTTCGTTATTTATTTGAAAATCTTTGTATTTTTCATGTATTAGCCTATTTATACTTCTAACACCTTGTGGCATATTTTTAACAGGAGACAGAATTTGCCAGTTTTCTGCATTTTTTCCAACACCTAAGTTAAATATTGCATATCCTTTATCATTTATTTCTGCACCAAGAGACTTGTTAAAGTTTTCAATATCATTTTCATCATTTAACTCTAGTTCTCTAACTAAAACTTCAAATATCTTTGCCTCTAACTCTTCTTTACTATCCCATCTTTCAAATTTTATTCTATCTTGCTTTTCATGAATAATATCAGATATAATTCCATCACGAATTTTAGCTTCATTTACAAATATATTTGCAAATTCAACATCAAGCATGTTATCTTTTCCTTTTTGCCTTCTATTTATATTTAGCTTTTTGTGATTATTTGGATATTTTTCTTTATTATTTGAATTTTTTTCTTCTAGTAAATCAACTAAATCCACAAAAGGCTTTCCTGCACCTATAGGTGGTAGCTGGTTTGGATCTCCTACAATAATTATTCTTTTTGCAGTACTTATTGCTTGAATAAGTGCACCAAACATTTCCAAAGTTAACATAGACGCCTCATCTATAATAACAGTTTCTGGTACTTCTACCATCTTCTCAGATAAAGCATATCTCATATTATCATAATCAAACCTACCACTTTTGGATAAAAACTGTGCTACATTATTTGTTTCAAAATACTTCTTATTTTCTCCCATACTTTCTCTTAATCTTACTGCTGCTTTTCCTGTTGGTGCTAAAAGTAAAACTCCATTTTCTTTAATCTCTTCAAGATTGCAAAAAATTGAAAGTACAGTTGTCTTTCCTGTTCCAGCACCACCTGTTAAAGCAAAAATTCTAGATTTGGACATTTTTTCTAAAGCCTCTACTTTTTCATCTCTTGCCTCTTTTTCAATTCTTTTACTTTCTTCATCTTCAAATTCATTAGAAATGCCTTTTTCTTCTTCAATTTTTTGTATATAATCATCAACTGTTTTTTTCCAATCATTATCTATTTCTAATTTTTTAGCATTTAATCTTTTACTAATGTTTTTTTCAATAACATCTTCAAAGCTTTGTATTCTCACAAGCTTGTAATAATCTAAGTTATCTAATAACTTTCCTGAAATAATTTCTTCTTTAAAGAAATCATTATATGATAATAAATTATTTTTATTTAGATTTGCTTTAATATTTATAATTTCTGTTGTATCTTGATTATAGTTATCTAAAAGTTCCATTAATTTCTCAATTGGAACAATTGTGTTTCCATTTTGTGCTTCAGATTCAAGTAATGAAATAATTAATGCTCTAACTCTCCTTTTATCATTTTCACCATCCATATCACTTTTAGTTTTAAGAGTATATTCTGGTATTAATGATGGAATTAAATACATTGCAAAATCCACTTTTTTCATAGAAATACATTTATTTTTTATTAATCTTGTCTTTTCATATAGCAAATATGGATTTTCTATTATTGCTTCAGTAGAAAAATCTCCTTGAGTAAAATCTTCTTTCATAACCTTTGCTCTTTTTTCTTCATTAAAAATTACATCTGCTTGCTCTTTGCTTAATGAAAATCTTGAAAGTAGTTTAAATAGCTCTTTTTCTTCAACAGATAGTACGTTATTCCATGTATTTTGGTCTTTTTCTTCAATATTCTTTGAAAATACATCATTCAAATATTTTTTTGGTTCTTTCATTACCTTATCGAAATAGCTCCATAATTCCTCTTTATTTTCTTTAGCTTTTTTTATTATTTCTTCGCCAAGTGGATGTGCTCCTCTTTTTATTCCAAGTGCATAAAGCATTGGTGAAAGTCCAGGATACATTCCTCTTTGCTTTAAAACCATTTGTAGTTTTTCTTCTAGCCACTTAATTACATTACTATAATCTTTATTTAGTATTTTAGAGATAACTTTATATGTTTTTATACATTTTAAAATAACTTCAATTACACTATCATATGATACATGCTCTGCAGCATATGAAAATTCATTAAATGATTCCTCTGGTGCAAAAACAACAATTGAGTTAAAGTCAAAATTTGCATCATTTTTTGTCTTTTCATACACTTCTTTATATGGAATAATAAATCCATCATTTCCATCTTCTCTAATAGAATGACTTATCATTGTTTCCCAAGTTAAAGAATTAAGTTCTGGATGCTCTTCACTTGTATATTCTTGTACATCTGTTAATTTTAAAATATTACCTATACCTATTATAACTCTTCCTGGTTCATCAGTATATGGTATTTGCTTTGCATATATTATACATAGTGACTCGTTTGGAATTACATTTTTATAAAAAGTATCGAATATATTTCTTTGATTATCACGAGTTTGAATCCATGATGTATTAATATTAGGCTCAACTTTTTCATCATACTCAAAATCATAATACTCAGATTTTTCTTGAGTATTTTTCTTCATTGTCCAAGAATATGGTCTACTAGGCAAAGAATATTTAGGATAATGTAACTGTATATCTTTAAAATCTTTATATTTGCTAAACTTCCAATTTCCACCTTCGTATCTTTCTTTATATGGATGTATACTAGTTCTTATTATTTCAGAGTTAAACATGAAAGCGCCACCCTCATTTATACATGGAATACCAGTATGCTTTTTTAAGCATTCTCCACATATCTTATTTTCCTCTTCATCAATTTTGTTCTCGTATATATTTTTTAATTTTAAACATGAAATATTTTCACTTGGTCTTTTACAGATTGTTCCATTCCAGCCATTATCGTGCCATGGAACTCTTATCGAAATATGCTGCGTCATATCATTTTTCCCCTTTCTAATTTATAAAATATTGTCATAATCATAAGTTTTTTCTAAAACAAACCCATTGTATCATAAGCTATTTTTTTTTGCAAATTTCATATTTTATAATTACCTTTTGTATCTAATAACTACATATTTAGCAGAATAAATATATGCAAGTATTTATATATTTATAAGTTATCATTCCTAATTTTCCATACCTTTCTTTTAGCCACTATAATTTTTCTATTTTCATCTTCTTTATATAATAAAAATATATCATCAAAATATTTTCGTATATTGCGCGTTACATCAAAAAGTGAAGGAACACCACTTTCTCCTTTTATCTGTGATGTAATTATAACTGGTATATTTAGCTGTTTAGATAATTCTTGTAATTCTAAAACTATAGCTTTTTCTTCTTGCTCTACACTAGAATATTTCTTATTACTAGTTATTAATTGTAAATAGTCTATTAGTATTAATCCAATATTTTTCTCTTTTTTTAGACTGTAGCATTTTTCTTTTATTTCATTTATTGAAATTCTTGGTGTATCATTTATAATTAAATTTGCTACAATCCCTTCTTTTTCGTTATCACCCATAATCTTACTTACATACTCTTTACTTGCTTCTAAACTAAAGAGTATAGCTCGAATTTTGCTATTTAAAGCTACTTCCTTTGCTATTTTTAAAAGTAACATCGTCTTTCCACTTACAGGTTTTCCTCCTATACATATTAATCTGTTTTCTTTAAAATTTAGTATTTCCATTATTTCTTGCATACATAACTCCTTTTTAAAATTTATCCATTTATATTACCTAAAGCCATATTCTTTTTTACTACTCTTCATTTCCATGCTTTTTATTGCCTCTTTTATATCTTTTTCAGTAATAGTATTTAAATTTTTAGACTTTGACTTTACTAACCTATTTGCTTGTTCAAATTTAATTTTTTCAAACAAATTTCTAACATATCTACCGTTACCAAAGTCTTGAATATTTTTTACTATTTCAAAATTTGCATATAGTGTTTCTTTACAATTTTTGCTTAAATTAAATTTTTCCTCTTTGCATAGCATTTCAAATATTCTATATAACTCTTCTATGCTATAATCTGGGAAATCTATGTTAAACTGAATTCTACTTTTAAAACCTGGATTTCTTTTAAGTAGTTCTTCCATTTCAGCAGTATATCCAGCAAGAATTATACATATCTCATCTCTATGGTCTTCCATTTCTTTTATTAAAGTTGCAATTGCCTCATCTTCAAATGAACCTCGTCTATCTGCACATAGACTATATGCCTCATCTATGAAAAGAACTCCACCAAGTGCACTTTCAATAATATCATGAACTTTACTTGCAGTCCAGCCTACATACTTGTCCACTAGGTCTCTTCCATGTATTTCAACAAAATCTCCGTCTCCTTCTAAAATATTTTCCTCTTTAAAAAGCTTACCTATTATCCTTGCAACGCTAGTTTTACCAGTTCCAGGATTACCACTCATACACATATGAAGTGAAGGCATATTTCCCCTATCTTTGTTTACTTTAACAAAGTTCAGTATTTTTTCAACTTCCTCTTTAATATTATTTAAACCAATTAATTTTTCCATCTCAAGTTTTGCATCTGTAAAATCTTCCTTCTCTTTTATACTGCTCCTCACCTTTCTACTTATTTTTGTATTTTTATCTATTTTCTTTAATATTTCAGTATTTACCTTAGTTACCCCTTTACTTTTACAGTCGATTATAAGGGTTTGAGTGTCATTTTTTAATTTCCAGAATGGCTTATCTGCAAATTTTCTTAATTCTTGACTTTTATACTTTATTCCATTTTCTATAAGCATATTTTTTAGATACATTAATTTATCCTCAATAGAAATCTTTTCTATATTCATTTTCCATGAAGCAATTTTTCCAATTTTTGCATCTATGCTTCCTTCACAATAGTCATTATCTTCAAATACAATTATCTTATCATTAATTTTCTTTATATTCTTTTCTAAACTACTAAACTCATCATATTTATCAAATCTAAAGTCATCAGTGTTTATAACTATAATACCTTCATCTATCCCAAGAATATTATCAAAAGCATTTTCTCTTCTTTTATTATATTTTTCTAAATAGTATACTTTAGAGTTTGAAATTATACCGTTTTTTTCAAGAACTCTTCCAGTAACATCTAGCAAATCATTTAGCAGATTATAATCAGAATTATTTCTAACTATAATGTTATAATTTCCAAAATCTACTATTCCATTTTTTTTAAGCTGTGAATAAAGAACCATATTTTTTAATACTTCTTTATTACTAACTACTCCACATAATGAGTCAAGTTCATCAATTATTTTTTTATCTTCTATTCCTATACTATATTTCTCCATTTTATTCTCCTTTTTATAGCTTAATTATACTACTAATGTAGCCAAACGTGCAACGTAGCTGGTCACATATTGCATAAAGAAGCATAATAATTACATCTTAAATTTTACATACTCTCCATTTATATCGTTATACCTGTCTATATCATCTTCTGTAAATCCTGCAAGTTTTAGATCATCACGATCATATTTAAAAGTATCTATAATATTTTCTTCAAATATGTAGTGATTATTTGCATCTAAAAAAAGCTGCAAAGATATTTTATCTTTTAAATAACTACTAAGCGCCTTAAGTAGTCTATTTTTTCCTAAATATACTCCTCTATAATACTTAAAATCTATATAATTACCAAAAGTTGAATGCTCAAGTTTTGCCTCCGTATCTGAAACAAAATATGCAGATGCATAAATATTTTCATCATATTTATTATTTTCAGTATTTACATTTAAGCTGTCAAGTACAATAATCTGTTTTGCAGTATATATTTCTCCATTGCAGTTTAAAAAGTCAGCTTCACATACAAGTACATCTCCTTTTTTAAAAGGATGTGGCAGATTTAAATAAAAATCTGACAAAGATGACGGCTCGCTATATGTACATAAATCTACAAGTATATTTTCATTATTTTCTACATAATACTTTCCTATTATTTCATCTTCAATTTCGTTTGAAAATACCTTTTTTAGATTATACCATCCACTACTTTCTATAGTTCTAAAGATTTCTAGCTGTGCATCTTCACCCCAACTACCAAACTTCATTTCTACTGGTAAACAGTTTGGATTATAACTACTATCTAATACATCGTCAATGATATAATTTGCCTTGTCCTTACTACTAAAAAATTTTTTCTTAAGTTCTTCTATTCTTTTGATTTCTAGAATTATTAAATCTTTAATACTTTTTTCTTCGCACGAGTTTATAATCCTCATATCAGGCATGCTCCTAACAATTTCCTTGTACATTTCTATTTTTTGATTTATATCAATCTTTCTATTTCTATAGATTAAAACTGCAATTTCGGCAGTATTAAATTTATACTCTATTTTTCTTAAATACTCCTCCATATCTTTTGAATTTAAAAGTGAATATACATCAAAATAATTTTCCATTTATTATCTTCCTTTCTTAAATAAAAAAAATAACTAGCATAAATATTATACTAGTTATATTATAGTTTATCAATTTATCTGGTCACATATTGCATAGTTACTGTCATTTTAAACCTTACTTATCGTATTTTTCTTTTGCAATATCTATAACGTTTCTCATTTCATCTCTCAAAAATTCAGGCTTTTTTATTTCTACCCAGTCTAGATTTCTCATTGCCCAAAACTTAAAGCCTTTTGGATTTACATTTACTTTCATTTTAAACTTTTCATCGTTTAATGCTTTTAGCTCTATATTCTTTCCAAACTGCTCTATTACTTCTCCTAAAAGATAGCTATTGCATTCTGCTTCAATTTCTACTTCATTTCCACTAAATATTTCAATAGAAGTATCAACATACTTTTCTATTTCTTTTTCAGACTTGACTATACCAATATTTTCTTTTATCTCTTTCATATTTTTTATTCTATCTAATCTGTAATGAAAGAAATCATCTTTTCCGTCTTTTATAGCAAGAAGGTAAAATTGCTGTTTATCATATATAATTGCATATGGAGAAACTATTGGAGTGCTTACTATTTGCTTTTCTATCCTATCTCCCATTATTTTATATTTCCAATATTCAAACTTAAGCTTATGCTTATTTAAAATACTATTTGAAATATCTTCAATGTTTTTTATAACCTCTAAATTATTTGTTTTTCCTTTTGGTGAATATACTTTATAGTCTTTTATCTTTTCATTTTCATACACATTTTGAAGTTTTTTACACTTTTTTATAATACCTTTTGCAATTGATTTTTCTATAAATGTGGAATAGCTAAAAGTATCAATAATTGCTCTTATTTCTCCTGGTTCAAAGTCTGTTTCTGGGTCTCTACTTATGTAATAACCTACTTTATTATCATTATATGTACTTATATCATACTCAAACTTTTCCTTTAGTAAATTTATATTTCTGCGTATTGTTCTAGGATCAATATCCTCACCATATTTTTCTTTTATTTTTTCCTTTATGTATGATATTGATATTATGTGATCTTCATCACTATATTCTTTGAGTACATTTAGAATATATAATATATTTCCATTTTTTTCATATAACTCCATTGTCTTTTTTTAATCCTTTCTTAATTTTATCAAATTCTAAAATATAATATCCAGAATTGATTTTTTCTTCTTTTAAAGCTTTCCTACCGCTTTCTTCTTTTGTTAAAGGATTCCACTTTACTTTTTTTCCTTTAAAAAAATCACCAATATATATAGAATCTAAATTATCCTTTGAATTTCCGAAAACATAATCATAATCAATTTTTACATTTGAATTATTTTTTCCGTTATTTTCATTATTATTATTTTCATTATCTTGTCTAAAATAATAATAAACACTAGGCACTTTATCATTTATTTTTTGTTTTATACTATTAGCTAAACTAATTTTTTTATATTCTTCTATTTTATTATCTTCGCTTAAATTCTTTATATTTATATCCGGGTTAAACAAAGGACAAATTTTATCAAGTTTATTCATAATGTTATTCATCTTATTTTCATTCTTTGTTGACTTGCTGGGTTCTTTTTTTAAATCATCATAATCCTTTACTAATGTTTTAACCGCTTCAAAATACGAATTAATCAAATTTTCTTTTAGTGTTACTGTTTCACCACTAAAATATTTACTACCATTTGCTATTGTAACGCAGTATGTTTTTTCATAATTCTTTTTTTGGTTAACCACATCATACATAAACCTCATGTCCTTAATACATTGAAAAAATCTATATGGTACAGGCATGTAATCTTTCAAATATTTTAGTTCTATCGCACACTTTTTTTTATCATATATTATTAATATATCAATATCTCTTTTACATGTTGTAATTTTTTCGTTACTTTCAATATTATCTTTATTTACATCATCATTATTTATATCATATTCAAATTTAACTATATACTCTTCACCTAATCTTTTTCTTAAGTAAATCCCTAATTCATGTTGAAAACTAATTTCATTATATATATATTTCTCATTTTTTTGCGATGCTACTACTGAATATTTATTTAAATAATCAGCTATATTTCCATCAAATTTATTATTTAACTTTAATTCTTTATTCTCCTTACCTGTAATAAATTCTTCAATTACTGAACCTATATCAAATTTATTATCATTCACAAAACTTCCTCCTTTAACTTTTCAAATGTTTTAACCATAGCATATGTATCTAACCTGCAGTATTTTAGTAAGCTTTCCCTTAATACTTTTTGCTCTTCTTCTGCCATATTTTTTAAACTTAAAAATGTATTTGAAGCTTCCTTTCCATTATGCACCAAATCTAAATTATGATAATCTAAATTTTTATCATCTTGAAATAATGCTGGAAGTACATATTTTATAGAATAAGAGCCTTGCATCTGTCTTGCATAATAGTGTCTTTTTCTAAAAGGTACCATTAAATCTTTCATGTTTTCAGTTATATTTAATAAATGCTCACTTAAATCTGGGTACAGTTTAGCTAGTTTTTTTATTACACTTTTTTCAAAACTCATATTATATGCAAGTACACATAAATCTTTTGGTATATCCTTGACTAACCTTTCTGCTAGTTTTCTTCTTGGATCTTCATTTGCTTCAGCCAGAAATTCCTTATGCATTAATTTTCCATTTTCTTTCGTTATATAATGTAATGAATACTGAAAAGGAACTTGCATGTATGGACTAGTATAATCATATTCGGGTATTGCTACGTCAAATGTTTCAAAGTCTAAAAAGTATAGTGGATATGATAAAGACTCCAAGAATTTCTTTATTTCTTTAACATCAATTTTAGGTTCTTTTTCATCTAGTTCAAATTCAATCTGCTGCAAATAATTTTTGTTTAACTTTTCTTTACGCAAATCTTTAAAATCTACTTTTCCACTGCTATATAACTTAAATTTAGTCTTAAAACTCATATTTGGAATATCAAATACATTATTTTTTGGAAGTTTTCCTAAACAAAACTTGAAGTAGTCACAAAGATATGGCTTTACGCAGTGAATTCCAACTTTCACATTTGGAACTTTTTCTTCAGGATGCTCTTTCATAAACTCGTTTATTTCAGTTATTTTGTTATTTATCTCTTCCATTTTAGAAATTGCAATTTCAGTTATATCTTTGATATTAAATAGCTTGTCTGGTTCTAACTTTCCTTTTCTTATATACTCCTTATTCAAATATACAATGCATACCTTTTTTACGTTATATCCTAAACTTTTCAGTACAAAATACTGATAAGATGCATCTTCTAAATATATATCTGTTACATGCGTAGAACTCTTTACCTCATATATTTCTACTCCGTCTGTATCATTTTTTAAAATGTCAACACTACAAAAATTATTATCAAAGCAAAATGAGGCTTCATTGATTACATTTGGAGAGTTTTTCATTTCTTTAAAGGTTTCACTTACCATCACATTTAAGTCTTCGTTATATTCAATATTTACATATTTTCCAAATAATCCTTTTGCTAGCTCGCCTACTTTTCTTCCATTTTCAAATACACTTTCTTTACTTTCGCTATCTTTTTCATCGCTCATGAATCTATCCATCCACAGCATTTTATTACACTGAAAAGCTCTACAATATCTAGATTTTGATAAGTAAATCTTGTCCACTTTTTTCACCTCGTTTTTTTACTTTATTATATAATATATTAAAAGGGAAAAAAATTCAATTGGTCATAAAACGTACTGTAGTTTAATTCATAACACTTTTTAATTTATAACTCCTTCGTATAATCTAGAAAAATAATAATATTTAATATTTCAGTTATTCATACTTTGCTTCAATTCTATGTCATACAAATAAAATCTTGCTCTAGTTAACCCTACATACTTGTAACTATATTCAACATTTTCATTATGTAAATATATAATTATATTTGACTCCATTCCTTTAAATTCTGAAACTTTAAATATTCCAACAAACTTTTCAGTACTTGATGCTATCTGGTTCTTAATATTAAAGCTAAATTCTTGTTTTATAACGTCTTCATATAATTCATCATCAATAATTATATTTATAAAGTGTTCTTGTACTCCATCTCTTTCAATTAACCCAATCACCACTTGATTTATGTATCTTATAACTTGATTAATTGTATTTAAACTTACAGCTGTAGGTTCTGGGCCATCAATTTGATTAGAAAAAGATATTTCACCCAGTGAAGTTCGAATTTTAGCCCATTCATATATATTTTTAGTATTTCTTAAATTTTCTGTTAGTATATACGGTTTTGTATCAATAAGAAAATCATTTAATATTTCATCTAAATTATTTCTATATAAATTCTGTTCATCATCATAAAAAACATAAAATTCACTATTTTCATCTTCATACAATAATGATCTTATAAATATAGCTTCTTCAGCTGAAAAATCTTGAGCTTCATCTACTATTATTACACCAAATTTTTTTAAAGTTTTATAATCTATATCTTTAATATTCGGTTGATTAATTTCTTTTAATAGTTCATCAAAACTTAATATATACAAATTGTTATATCCAGAAATATTATTGATACTTTTAAAATATGCTGATAAATATTTACTCTTACTTACTAGAAGAGTTTCCCTATTATTTTTTATTCCTTTAATACAAGCCATTTTATATGCAATCCATGATTTTCCCGTACCTGCAGCACCTTTCATTGCAAAATTCTTGTAATTTCTTAATAAATTTATTATATTATTTTGAACTTCATTGATTTTTTCCAATTCTTTATTTTTATATTCTATTAACGCACCTTTTGAGGCCTCAATTGCATATATTCGCTTAAACATATCACATACTTTTTTTCTAGTCTCTGCTACAAATATATCACTCAAAAATGAACATTTTCTTCCCCAATATATAAATGCTTTCTTCACACATTGCTCAATACAATTCATATCATTAACATCAATTGTTACATCTTTTACTTGATTAAAATATTCCTCAACATGTTCTTTTAATTCATAATTTGGAAAAGCAGCCATAAATCCATATATTCCTTTATATTCCATATTATATACTTTTTCATAATTATTAATAAAGTATCTCATGCTATTTTCTGCCTGTTGGTATGCAGATATATTTTTTTCAATTTTTTCTCCATTTGAATTATACACTATATATTTGTCATTTTCATGTACATATTTTTCTCCGCCTTTTACTTCTACACATATGAAGCCTTTTTCTTTATCAACGATTATAAAATCTGCTTCAGAGTTTATTCTATTATTTTTTTCATTTTTAGAATACCAAACAACCGAATAGAAAACCTCATAATTATCTGAAAGTTGATTTTTTAATGCATGATACATTTTTTCTTCTGACACTGAATTAAATTCAAAAACACTTTTTGGATGCATTATTGCCATATTATATTTCCTCCCAAAAATTTAAAATTTCTTCATTTGTAGCATTATCTTTAAAACCATAAAGTATTCTCCTACTTAAATCTTTATTAAAATGCTCACATGCTACTTCATCTAAATATGTGCAAGCACAACAACTACCTTTATTACTGTTAATACACAATGGATCAAATGTGCAAGTTTCATTTTCACTATATACAGAATTTAACATTTCATATAAATATTTATTAAAAGTTTGAGTTAGCGCGCCAAGTACTGCACCTTGATTTGATTTTGAATATATCAAAATTGATGCTGAATTTAAAAAAATCATCTCACTTAAAGAATTTTTTTCTATTCCACAAAATTTGCTTATAGTATTTATAAACATATGTGAAATTGTATGTAAAATAGTATAAATACATTTAGTATATATACTTGTCATATTACCATTTTCTGTATCTATATCTTCAAATTTTTTTATTAATTCTGTATCTAAATTTATTTTATCTAAAAACCATCTATTCAATTCTTCAGAATTTAATTCTTTAAATCTAAATTGTTTAGTAGCTGAATAAGTTTGATTTAAGTAATTATATAGAGCTCTTTTGTCTACATCAATTAATATTCCTTCAGTTTTTGTCCTTATATTATACATATTTGGCACCATTTTATCTTTATAATTATGAAAAGCACATAAAACTAATTTTTCATTTTTATCAGCCGGCATCTCATCTGGATCATAATATTTTCTTGTATATCCATATGCAGTATTTATTATCTCAATATTTGAAACTGAACAAATATCACTTATTTTTAATTTTTCTAAAATTGTTAATATTTCAGATTTATCAGTTATTTTTTCAAATTTTTGTGCATTATTAATAGCTTCATTCAAATTTGTTTCTACTTTTCCTTTTATAGTATTATACTCTAACAATCTATATAACGTTTCTTCTTCAATATTAGTTTCATTTTCTTTTTCAAAATCAAAAGCCTTAAAAAAGTCAAAATCATCATTTAATCCAAAATCTTCTATTACTTTTACATCATCATGTTTTAATATTTCCTCTTTTCTACTCTTAAATTCATCTTGTCCAATTTTCCCTATATGCCTATCAACAATAATTTTTTTACCTTCATTTATTTTACATAACAAAGCTTCTTTATGTTCTGTTAAATTTACTGATGTTATTATTCTAGGATAAAAAGCTTTTGGGTCAGTAGCATTTTCAAGGCTACAGTTATTACCACATGTACACTTTTTATATGAAAGGCTATATGTACTACCATCTTTTCTAACAAATTTATCTTTAATACTTGCAAAATATCTGTCTTCTTCTTCATTTACTTGATAAGAATCAATTGGATATGATTTTCCACAAGCACAAACCCATATACGATTATATTGTTCCATTTGTCTTGCTTTTCCAGTACATTCGCAAACCATATTCACTATATCTTTATCACTTTTTAAAAACTTTATTTTTCCACACTTTGAACAATAAAACAATAAAGGAAATATATGTCCTACTATTTGATTTTTTTCAATTGTATCATCAATCTCTAAAAAATTAATTCTATCCCTATATTCAGTATTAAACAAATTTTTTAATAATCCATCTACATTCACATTTTCATTTCTATCACTTCTAAAATTATATAAATCTGGAATTATTTGACTTACAATTTTTGGATAGTATATATCTTCCTTTTTTATGTTTTTGGTATTCCAATACGATATTTTTAATACTTTTTTATCAGCTAGTTTTTTTACTCTTCCTTCACTTGCATTACTTGAAAAAGTTATGCATGCACCAGGTAGTGCATTATATAATGACTGACTTTCACTCCTTTTCATTATTTTCATCCCCTAATTCTATTCCAATATCATAATTTTTATCAACATCTCTTAAACTTATCATATTTTTAAATTTATGAGAAGTGATTTCACCAATATTACTTGAAAAACTATAGTTAACACCCATTCTTTCTTTTAATATATCAGGTAAGTTTTGTGCCATAATTACAAGTTCCCTTTTTATATTCTTTTTAAATTGTGCATCTATTGAATTTTCATCAACTACATCCTCACATCTATATATTTTACATAATTTTGAGAATATATCAGAATAATTTCTACTATTTTCACCATCATCATTCCAAAAGAATGACTTAACCTCACCTAAAGTTTCATATTTTTTATTATCTCTTATAGCATAATAATGTTTTAATAAACTTATAACGATACCTGGAAAAGTGTGATACATTGCAATTGAAGATTTTGAATTTAGCCTATTTTCATCAATTAAATAATCTTTATACTTATGCATTAAATTAAAATATTTTAGGAAAGATATATCCCTATTTCTCGATAGTCTAATTATATCTATTACAATTCCTGTATAGCTTCTACCAACACGTGAATATGATTGTATGTACTCTGCAGTGTTACTTGGAATACCATAAAAAAATATGTTATTAAAGTCTTTAGAATCTACGCCATGAGAAATTGTACTTGTAGCCAGCACTAAATTATGCGTTTTCATTTTATCTCTTTCAATTTGCATGTCATTTAAAGTTTTCTTAATTTGAAAAAATTCTTCATCTCCTGTCATTCTAGCTATATCAAAACAAGCATCTGGAATCTCTTTCATTCTTCCGTTATTAGCCTGCTGCTCAAAGGTATTTCTTAATTTGTTATTGTCATTTTTGGACCTAAAATATACAATTGAAGTCCAGTAATATGAAAGCATCTCTCTAAATTCTTTCTCTGTCATTTCATAAATATCAGCATACTCATGAGGATTGTTATACATTTCAAAAAGTATTAAGCGATATATTGAAACAGCATATTCTATTCTCGAATTAATAGCATCGCCAAAAGGTGCAAATCCAATTATTATCCTAGATATTTCATTTTCAGATATTTTGGAATAAAATGTTTCGTTGTTTTCATACACGCTAGGAGCTGGAAATATTCTACATTCTTTTCCATATAATTCTTTTACTAAGTATTCAGCACCAGAAATAGTTGCAGTAGCTCCTATATACTTTACTTTTTTCCTATATTTTTCTTCTATTAAGCTACTCATATAATAGTCTAAAAATGATTCATAATGTGCTGAAAAAACTCCTAAACTTTCCTTTAATAAGTGTATTTCATCTTGTATAAAAAGTGAAGGCACTAAAGATTGCTTTTGAGTATCATAAATATTATAAACTTTATCATTTATGTTACAATTACATTTACGATTATATGAAAATCCATGAATAGGGCATCTATATTTAGAACCTCCAAGAATATTTCTAAACTCATCCTTTAAACTTACAGCTGCAAATTTATCCACTGTACTAATTAACACTGAAGGCAAAAACCTATAAATTTCATCATCTACTATATATAGTGGTAAAACTTCATTACATTCCTTACATTTATGTTCTAAAACCTTTGTATCGTAATTATATACTACATCAATTTCTCCACCACAACTTGTACACTTTTCTACAAAAACATAATCTTTATTATGCTCATATTTTATTACTTCTTCTTCATTAATAGAGTTAGGAGTATTACTACTTCCAACAAAATATCCTAATGAAAATATTGGTAAATCCTTTATTTCCTGCTCTTCTTTTAATACTTGATTTGCTACTATTATTGCTTTTAAAGTTCTTTCTAATTGTTGTATTGATAACAGTCTAAGTGGATATTTTATAATAGTATTAACTCCATATTTTTTACCTATAAATCTATCATAAAAACATGATAAAATTACAGTTCCTAAAAAAGCTTCTGTTTTTCCGCCTCCTGTTGGGAAGTATAATATTTCTGCTATATTTGAATCTCTATAATTATATATTTCAGACTCTAAAATATATTTATTTTCGCTATATACTATATCTGAAATCATAGACACTATAAATACAATTTGAAAAAGCCTCCAACAATTGGATTTTTGCGTAAGTATTTTCTCGAATACTTTGTTCATACATATAAATGCTTTTTTGGCTGCAATAAAATCCAAATCTTCAAGAATTTCAATACCTTTTTCAAATCTAGTAATTTCATACCTAATTTTTTTCAAATCTAGTAAATATTTTTCATCTTTTATATCTCTTTTACTAATTTCATCATAATAATCATTCATCCCATCAAGTATTTCTCTTAAATTTTTTATTGGTTCTGTCTGTAATGATTTAAAATACAAATTTTTATCAAATTTATCTTGTGCAATCAAGCGTTTTTCAATATATCTTGGTACATTTTTTGTAACTATCTTATTATCAAAACATTCTGCAGAAAGCCATTCACCTTTTGCTTTCACTTTTGAGTCAACTTTATATGAATTTTCAAAATTTTCAAGCTCAATACTTTCAAACTTCAAGCCATTCATTGCTTCTATTTGTACTTGAGCATTATATAAAGGAATAGAATACTTTTTGTTTTCAAATTCTTTAGCAATATAACTTGAACTCTTTTCAGTAACATTTTCTACTATTAATGTAATAATATATTTTTCGTTTTTTAATGATTTTTTACAAGTTATTTGACCACTAAATTTCCATCTTGGCTTTGCTTTTACTATTTGACTATCACTATCACCTGAATGAGTACTTATATAATGTTCATATTTTTCTTTTGAACTTATAGCATCTATAACTATTTCTTTATCATTGTAATATACAGAATCATCAAAGCTGAAGCCATCGTATAACCTTCTATTTAATTCATCTGAAAAATCAATTATTTCATTTTCAATAAGTTCTTTTTTTGAAAAAAGCAAACCGCTCCAAATTGATTTAACCGATATTTTTTTATATTTAGAAACAAATTGTACAATATCGATAGAATTAGCATCCTTTTTATCAGTATCGCTTTCTTTTACATCTTCATCAACATATTTTCTTTTATTTATTTTTTCTTTTTCTTCATTTACAAAATTAAGTTCTTCTTCAAATGTTGGAACTACGTTATAATAAAAATTTCCACTAATATCTACTTTTAAATCTCCTACCTTGTCCAAATTTGTAAAAAATTGTACCTTTATCATTGGCATACTTGTATATCTTGAGCTTTCTTCATTTGATATACCAGAATCTAGAATACCAACCAAAATTTTTTCAGATGGACTACTATTAAATATATATTCACTATTTTTTCCTTCTCCACTTAATTCTTTTAAATACTTTTCAGTTAAATCTATACAAAACTGTTGATATTTTTCTTTTTTATTTTTCATCCTTATTTTCTCCTACTAATCTTAAGAAATCAGATATTAAATTATCTTCTTTTATATCATCGATAACTATTAATGTATCCCTTGCTCTAGAAGAAGCAACATATATATTTTTTAAATATTTAATGAATTCTCTCTTGATTTCAATCTCTTGCTTCTGAAGTTCATCAAATTTACAAAATCCAAATTTTCTATCAATTCTAGAATTTTTTAGCATACCTGTTCCAAAAATTATTACAGCCTTAAAATCTAGTCCTATAGCTCTACCAATTGTACCAAGTCTAATTCCATCTTTGCTAAGCTTTGATTCAGAAAAATCACATATTTCTATGTTAATTTTTCTTACATTTTCTTTTACGCAACGCACTATTTTTTTTGAACTTTTGCCCCATGGATATACCAATAATATTTCATTTGGAGTATATTTTTTTTCATTTATTAATTTAGATAAACAATTTATTATTAATTCTACTTCCTTTTCTTTATCTATAACGTGAATATACTTAGGTACATCTTCACTCTTTCTCATGCTTTTTCCTATTGTTATCTTTTTCTCATCACTATCTAATGGTATTTGCAAAATTTCTTCATACTCATTTATTTTTACTAACATTTTATTTATTACTTTTAAAATATCTTTAGAATTTCTATAATTTCTATCAAGAATTACCTTTTTAAAGCCATATTTACCGATATAAAAATTGTCATCTTCATTATCGTCTATTAATTCTTCATCACATTTTGAGTCTTCGTTTTCTAATCTTATCTGTTGATAATAATCCCCTGCTAAAATCATATATTTATTATCATCTAAACATTCTAATAATGCAGCTATCCATTCTTCATCTAGTTGTTGCATTTCATCTAAAAAAATTCCTCCGAATTTTTTAGTATATTTTTTATTTTTTACATTTTCAACAAAAATTTTTTTCCTTACATTAAAAGTCTCATTATTATCTTTACCATAATATTGAGTTACTTCCTCATGTATGAATTTATCTAAAGTACTAATTTTCAAATTACTTATAATTTTACCAGAATTTTCAGCTTGTCTCCTAATGTCTTCTGCTAATTTATTATTAAAACAAATAATTAAAAAATTCTTTTTAGGATTTGCAACAGCCAAATCATAAGCTTTAGAAAGTAACAATATTGTTTTTCCACTTCCTGCCGCAGCTTTAAAATATATTCTTTCATCCATACATGCCAAAATTGATTTTTGATTTTCATCCATTTCATACGAATCTTTAGGCACAAAATCTATTTTTTCATTATTTACATTAACCGTTTTAGAATTTACATATTGTGGCATAAGCATTTGTAATATTGCAAATCTCTCATGTTCTTTTAGAACACATGAATTGGTTATTTTTTCATATATGTATTTTATAAACAGATTTATGTTCATAATTGATACATCATTCCATCCTTTATCCTTTATTACTTTGTTAATTCCTATATAATAGTCATCTTTATTTTCTGATTCTATAATATATATTTTTCTATAACCTATTTTTAAATCAGTTCCATTTTCTGATAATATATAGGAATTTAGCAAAACTTTTTTTACTATATCCTCAGAATTTAGCATATTTTTAAAATTTTGAAATTGCTGATTATCTGTTAGTACGCCTTTATCAAGCACTTTAAAGTTTATAATTCCAAAAGAATCAATAATTATAAAATTTTCATTTTCACTTCTATAATCATTTTTTTCATTATACAATGAAGTAATATAGACTTCTATATCAAAATCATTTTTCTTTAATTCGTTTAAAATCTTATTTTCAGTATCATTATTACATTTTATATCAAAATAAGGATATATCTTAATTTTATGAAAAAAACATTCTTCTAAAAATTCTGATTGCTCATTTGATAGTTTAGTAGTCTTCTTTTCAAAGTTTTCTTCAAGTTTTGTAGTATAATTACTCTCTGGTTCCTTTATTAAAATAACTACTTTATCGTCTTTACTTTTTACACGCCATCTAGAATGAATTATACTATCCATTCCAGCAAGATACACAACATCTTCAGGCTCAAAAATTACTTTGTTAGCTTTTAATCTTAATATTGTTTTTCCAATTATATTTTTCTTTATTACATGTACATACGTATTCATTTTTAATCCCCTCATAACATATATATACTTTATATCATAATTACATTTTTTTAACAACATAAAAAGTCAAATTATGTCAAAAATCATTTCTTATTTGTGTCAAACCTTATTACTATATCTTGCATTTATTATAACAAAATATAAAAAGATTTCTCATTTTTCTTTAATGCAAAGCTGTGCATTTGCTTCTTGAATTATAAAAGTATCTAACATTATTGGATTAGAGAGATTAATATATATTTATTACAATAATATTGCAGTAATTAATATAACTAACACTATCTAAAAAAATAAATTACAAATAAATTAAAACAAGGTGTAAGAAAAATCTAACACCTTGTATATTGTTTATGCAAGCACTACTTCTTTCTGCACAATTACCTTATCGCCACGTAAAGTAATTTTCGAATAGCAGCACGGAAGGACCTGCTTACCTTCTTTGACATTAACCAGTCCGTAAAGTCCGTAAAGGCCGTAATTTCTAACTATAGCATAACCGTTAGGAAGTACCTTAACTACTTCATCAAATCCCTCCTCAAAGATTACATCTCCATTTAGGTCAATGAAGTCGTCCTTACCATCTACTGTGACTTTTGCAAATCCATTCTTGAAAGATCCAATGTACTCATATTCCATGGCACACACTTCAAGAAGACCGTACTTTGCTACTTTTACGCAGCCCCAACGTCCATTTTGCTTTAAGGTAACATATCCCTCTGGCTGGATGTCTCCCACATATTCGAAATTTGGAAATATCACAGGATTATTCTCCTTGTCGTAGTATCCCCATTTTCCGTTTACTTTAACCTTGTTATAGTTTTCGAATTCCTTAATAATTGCAAAATCTGCCATAGTAAAATCCTCCATTTTTGTCATTTTGCTTGCTTTCTTAGAATTATTTTTTTATATAATTCCTCCCTTTATTTTAGTTTATTAAAACTCTTTTTATTTTACACCTCCTATTAAATCAAGGCATTTTTTTGTTTTACACTAACATCAATTATTATAGCATAAAAATATATGTAATGTCAATAGTTATGTAAACAAATTTACATATATATATAATAAGGCTGTATATATAACAAAAGTAACAAATGCATATAAATATAAATTTACTTCACTTGTTACTCTATATATTAATCTCCACTACTTCATTTTTTCCAAGATAAATTTGCGCTTTTGAGCCCACTTCAGCAATTTTTACGCTACCATATTTACATTCAATTACTTCCTTGCCTTGTTCATTTAGAACTCCAAAATTTCCATTTTTGGTTACAATAGCAAGTTTTTGATTAGTAAAAGGATAAGCACTATCATACACAAAATCGCATATTATTTTACCTGTTCTATCTAAATAGCTCCATTTATCATTAATAGCTACCTCTGCAAAACCATTTGTAAATTTAATTGAAGCCCTATCAAATATTGCATCTGTAATAGCTTTTCCATATTCATCTATATATCCAAACTTTTTTCCAAGTTCTACACAAGAAACTCCAGACACAAAAGGATATATTTCTTTATAAATACAAGGAACAATAATCTTTCCTTCTTCATCAATAAGCCCATACTTTCCTTTTTGAATGACTTCCGCCCTTCCATTTACTATACAGCCAATATACCTATATTTTGCCTCTAATATGATATAGCCTTTTTCACTTTCTAGTCCATAAAGCCCAATTTCATCTTGAACAATATAAATACCTTTTGAAAAAATTTCTATTTTTTTCATTTTTCTTCCCTCCTTTACTATTAAGACTAAAGTCTAGTATTTTATTTTTTTAAATTATATCACTTTAGTTACATTATGTCAACGAAATATACTATTTTATCATGCATATTATAATTGTTATTTTTTTATTGCAATATTTTTTTACTTAATATATAATATAACTGTATAAAAAAGAGGAGGTTTTTTATGAGTCATTGTAAAGGATGTAAAGGAGAAAGCTTTAACGAAGAACTACTAGAAATTGCAAAAAGACATGAAAATGTACCAGAAGACATAATTGAAGCACTTCATGAAGTGCAAGCTAAATATGGATATATTTCAGATGAAGCTCAAAAATGTCTATCAAAATACTTAAAAGTTCCAATGTCAGAAATATATGGAATTATTACTTTCTATTCTGCATTTTCACTTAAACCAAAAGGGAAATACAATATTCAGGTATGCTTAGGTACAGCATGCTATGTTAAAGGTTCAGAAAGTATTTTAACAGCATTTGAAAAAGAACTTGGTATAAAATGTGGAGATATAACTGAAGATGGTATGTTCTCTCTCGAGGATGTAAGATGTATTGGTGCATGCCGGTTTAGCACCAGCAATTGTAGTAAACGGCGAAGTATATGGTAAAGTCACAACTACTATGGTTAAAGAAATAATTGACAAATATAGAGAAATGAAATAAAAGAGGTGAAAAATTTGGAACTATCTAAAAAGTTGGAAAAAATTAGAAAAGAAAAAAAGGATTTAACAAAGCAAACTAGAATTTTGGTATGCTCTGGAACTGGTTGTACATCTTCAAAAAGCATGGGCGTGCTAGATGCTTTAACTGAAGAAGTACAAAGACAAAAGCTAAAAAATGTAACTGTTTCTAAAACTGGATGTTTTGGTTTTTGTGCAAAGGGTCCAATAGTAGTTGTTGATCCAGATGAAATATTTTATGAAATGGTAAAAAAAGATGATAGCAAAGACATTGTAGAAGCATTAAAAACAGGTAATGTATGCGAAAGACTTCTTGCCAAAGATGGAGAAACTTTAGTTAAAAAATGGCATGAACTTAACTTCTATAAAAAGCAGCAAAGACTTGCACTTAGAAACTGCGGTAAAATAAACCCTGAAGATATTGAAGAATATATTGCTATAGGTGGATATACAGCACTAGAAAAGGCATTAAAAATGACTCCAGATGAAATAATAGATGAACTTCAAAAATCTGGTCTTCGTGGTAGAGGTGGTGCTGGCTTCCCTACTTACAAAAAGTGGATGTTTACAAAACAGGTAGATAGCCTGCAAAAATATGTATGTTGCAATGCAGATGAAGGTGATCCTGGTGCATTTATGGATAGAAGCATACTAGAAGGTGACCCAAATAGTGTAATTGAAGCAATGATAATAGCTGCTTACTGCATAGGCGCATCAAAAGGTTACATATATGTAAGAGCAGAATACCCAATAGCAGTAGAAAGGCTGAAAATAGCAATCAAACAGGCAAAAGAATTAGGACTACTTGGAAATAACATTTTCGGAACAAACTTCTCTTTTGATTTAGAGATAAGGCTAGGAGCTGGAGCTTTTGTATGTGGCGAAGAAACTGCACTTATGAACTCTATTGAAGGTATGCGTGGAGAACCAAGACCAAGACCACCATTTCCAGCTGTTAAAGGACTATTTAAAAGTCCAACTCTACTTAACAATGTTGAAACATATGCAAACATTCCAGAGATAATAAATAAAGGTGGAGATTGGTATGCATCTATTGGAACAGATTCGTCTAAAGGAACAAAAGTATTTGCACTTGGTGGAAAGATAAAAAATGTAGGTCTTGTTGAAGTACCAATGGGAACTACTTTAAGAGATATTGTCTACGATATAGGTGGAGGAATATCTACTGGTAAGGAATTTAAAGCAGCTCAAACTGGTGGTCCAAGTGGTGGCTGCATACCAAAAGAACATCTAGACACAAAAATAGACTATGAATCTCTGTCAAAAATAGGTTCAATGATGGGATCTGGTGGATTAATTGTAATGGATGAAGACACATGTATGGTAAATTTAGCTAAATTCTTCCTAGAGTTTACTGTAAGTGAGTCTTGTGGAAAATGCGTGCCTTGCAGAATTGGTACAAAAAGAATGCTTGAAATATTAACTAGAATAACTGAAGGAAAAGGAAAACTAGAAGATATAGAAAAGCTAGAACACCTAGCTAGCACTATAAAAAGCGCATCGCTTTGCGGACTAGGACAGACTGCTCCTAACCCAGTACTTAGCACTCTAAAATACTTTAGAGATGAGTATATTGCGCATATTGTTGATAAAAAGTGTCCTGCTGGAGAATGTAAATCACTTTCTAAGATTCATATAGACCCAGATAAATGTAAATCTTGCTCTATATGTCAAAGAAACTGCCCAGTAGGTGCGATAAAAGGCGAAATAAAGAAAGGTCCATTTGAAATTGATGAGTCTAAATGTATAAAATGTGGCGTATGTATGACTAAATGTCCATTTAAAGCCATATCTAAAGGTTAAGGAGGGCTAAATATGAGTGAAAATAATTGTGTAACACTTACAATTGATGATAAAGAGGTTACAGTGAAAAAAGGCTCTACCATATTAGATGCAGCAAGAAAACTTGACATTGATATTCCAACCCTTTGCTTTTTAAAAGATATAAATGAAGTTGGAGCATGTAGAATGTGTTTAGTTGAAGTTGAAGGTGCAAGAGGCTACTTAGCAGCATGCGTTGCTCCCGCTGAAGATGGTATGATAGTTCGTACTAACACTCCAAAACTTCTTGATACTAAAAAAACAGTTTTAGAATTAATACTTTCTTCACATGAGAAAAAATGCTTAACTTGCATTAGAAATCAAAATTGTGAGCTTCAAAAACTAGCTGAAAAATTTGGATTAGAAGATATAGAATTTGAAGGAGAGTATCCTGAAAAATGCTTTGATGATTCTTCATCTTGTATTGTAAGGAATACTGCAAAATGTATTTTATGTAAAAGATGTGTAAATGTATGTAAAAAAGTTCAAAAAGTTGCAGCAATTTCGACTATGAATAGAGGATTTAAATCTAAAGTAGGAGTTGCTCTCGATATGGGAATAAAAGACTCTACATGTGTTGGTTGTGGTCAGTGCGTTATAAACTGCCCTGTTGGTGCTCTTTCAGAAAAATCAAATATAAAAGAGCTTGAAGAAATGCTTAGCAGTCATAAAAAACATATTGTAATTCAAACTGCACCTGCTACACGTGCAACTATTGGAGAAGAATTTGGAGAAAAAATTGGAACTCTAATGACAGGTAAAATGGTATCAGGACTTAAAGCACTTGGATTTGATAAAGTATTTGACACAGATATTGGTGCAGATGTAACTATAATGGAAGAAGCAACTGAGCTTATAGATAGACTCTCAAACGGTGGAAAACTTCCAATGATTACTTCATGTTCTAGTGGCTGGATAACATTTGCTGAAAAATTCTATCCTGAAATTCTAGACCATTTATCTACAACAAAATCTCCTATGGAAATTTTAGGTACAATCATAAAAACATATTATGCTAAACAGATGAAAATAAAGCCCGAAGATATATATTCAGTCGCACTTATGCCTTGCTCTGCTAAAAAGGCTGAAATTGAAAGAGAAAACTTGCTTCTTGAAAATGGTCTAAAACCTGTTGATAACGTTGTAACTGTAAGAGAAATGTCAAGACTACTTAAAAAGCATAATATAGACTTATCTAAATTAGAAGAAAGTAATTTTGACTCTCCACTAGGCATTGCAACTGGTGCTGGGCATATATTTGGTAGAACTGGCGGAGTTATGGAAGCTGCTTTAAGATCAGCTGCGGTTATGCTAAAAGAGCCAGCCCTTTCTAAAGTAGAGTTTAAGCCTTCAAAAGAAAATCAGAATATAAAAGAAGCAAAAGTAATGATAGCTGGAAAAGAGATAAATATTGCTGTTGTTCAGACATTAAAAGCTGCATCTGAAATTATGGATGAAATATCAAGTGGAGATTCTAAATATAGCTTTATAGAAGTTATGACTTGTCCTGGTGGCTGTGTAAATGGCGGTGGTCAGCCAATTATCCCTGAAAGTGTAAAGGCCAAAACTGACTATATAAAACTTCGTTCAAGTGCTTTAAATAAAGCTGATGAAAAAGAAAACTTAAGAGTTTCAATAGATAACCCAGATGTACAAAAATTATATAAGGATTTCTTTGGAAAACCAAATAGTGAAAAAGCAGAAAAATTACTTCATACTCATTATACAAAACAAGACTGCTATTGTACAAAAAAATAGAGATTTACTTCTCAAGGTAATATGCTTTGAGAAGTATTTTTAACTTTATATAAAACTTTAAGTCAAATAACAAGCTTCTTTTTATATTTTTAATACTACACAATTATTTTTTCTTTAACTTATGCAAATAGTATGGTATAATATTTATAAACATAAATCACATTTTCTAATAATTAATATTAAAGGAGGTAGTATTATGGGATATATTGACATGCATATGCATAGCATTGCTTCGGATGGGAAATGGTCACCAAAACAGATTGTAGATTTTTGTATTAATAATAATGTTACAACAATTTCACTCACTGAACACTACAATTTAGGTTCATACAAAATCGCACGAAAACTTGCTGAGAATGATGTTGAGATAATTCCTGGGATAGAAATAGGTGCTACTTTAAACGATTTAGGGTATTCTAAAAACCATGTTTGTCACCTCCTTGCATATTATCCGAACTATAACATTTGTAAGATACTTGATCAGTATGAACTTAGCAGAGAAAAGTGCGTAAAAAGGACTTTAGAAGTCCTAAGAGAAAAGAAGCATATGAAAATTTCATATCGTGATGTATTGAGAGTCGCAAGAAGTAAAAAAAGCGTTGGAAGATTCGATATAGCAATTGCCATTGCGAGACTTGGTTATTCTTTAGACCCTATCACTGCTTATGGCGAGTATCTAGACTGTGGTAAAGTTTGCTATATTGACAGACAAAAAATGCCTACTAGTGAGTTGATTAATGAAATAAGGAAAGTGCAAGGTGTTCCAGTAATTGCTCATCCTAAAAGTCTAAAAATGTTATATAATGAGCTCTTCGACTTTCTTAAAACTTTAAAAGGCTTTGGACTCGAAGGATTAGAGGTATATAACCCTCACCACACAGAAGAACAGACAAAAATATTTTCTGACATGGCTGATGAACTTGGACTAATAAAAACAGTTGGAAGTGACTTTCACGGAAAGAGCACTGATAACATTGTAATTGGCTACGGAATAGAAAACAATCTTATGATAGATGATTATTCTATTATTACTAATCTTAAAAAGTGTCACAGCAAAATACTGCTTAAGTAAGCAAAAGCTTCTAAATAACTTCTTAAGTTATCTAGAAGCTTTCTTTTGCTTACATTTGGTCAAATTTTTTTCCAAGTAGGTATCTTTTTGCACATCTTGTTCTACATCCAGATATAAATTTTCTTGCAAATTACTTTTAAGATTTTTCTTAAATACTTCTTCATTTTTACTTTTACTTCCTCTATTTCTTACATAGCTTATTATCTCATCTGCAATTTCATCTTCACTTTTTCCTTCTTCATAAATAATTTTTGTGGCTAGTTCGTAGTTATCTTTTGATACAATAAAATGATAATTGTCTTTATCTTTATGTGAGCCTTTTTTAAAACCCCTTCTTTCGTTTAATATATTCCTATTTTTCTCTTTATCATCAGTTGGAAGAAGTAATATTATATTTTGAAAATTTTTACATATTTCTTGCATCTTTTTTCTTAAGTCTGGATTTTCGTATATAGAGTGTCCGGCCCCAAAATCTATTACATAAGGTTTATCCAAAGTGCTAAGTACAGTTCCTGTTAGCATAAATTCAAAATTTTTTAGATTTCGATATTTACTTCTGTTACTATATATTTCTTCCAAACTTCCTTTATTATCAAGTGATAATCTTTCAATTGAGTATTTTTTCTCTATTAATTTTGCAATCGTACTTTTACCAGTCCCCATAGGTCCAATAAGTATAATAGTTTCTTCTTTAACTTTTTTATCTAAACTACTAGCTTTTTCAGAAAAAGAATTACCTTCTTTTAAAGTTTTTCTTTTCTCAAATATCATACATTTTCTCCCCTAAATAATACATTTTTTATTTTATCATAATAATATTTTTTAGTCAAATTTAAAGAAATCAAATGAGCTTAAAATAATTAATTTCAAGCTCATTTTTTTGTTTATAACTCAATTCTTGTACCAGTGCTATCATAGAGAGACATTACATCTTCATCATCTGAAACAACATATATGTATTCTTTTTCTCTATTCTTACGTCTTGCTTTTTTTATCCAAATTTCTTTTCCACAAAAGCAGTTATAATACCTTCCGCTTTCTTTAAAAAGTAAATAAAATCCTTTGTCTCCTTTTATAGCAATAGTTGGATTTACAAGTAAATCAGAAGTATAAACATCAACTTCTTTTTTACCATCAAACTTGCTTATTCCACTTTGCAAGTATTTAAGCTTAATTGGTCTTATCTTTTTGCTTATTCCAAATCTATTTAAGAAATTAATTTGAATTATATTGCCATTTTCATCATATCCCAAAACTTGCAAATCGTGATATTCATTTTGTCTTATTTTATCTACAGAATAACTATGAACTTCTTTTAGCAGTAGTTCACCCTCTTTATCATATATAGAAAAACTTCCATTTTCTAAATGTGATTTAAAAATGATGCCATCAATTAAAGGTGATTTTTCTATACTTACTGCTCCATCAAATACACGTTTCGTAAAAATCTTATTTTTCTCACCATGAACATATTTTAACTGAAGTATATATACCACGTTATACATCTGTGCTTTATTAGCATAAAAAATGTATGCAGTATCATCTGGAACATTACCACATTTTGTACACAAACTAAGGTTAGGATATAGCATTGGGCCTACAAGATACCTTCCATCTTCTAAATCATAGAAAATGTAGCCATCAGCAGTTTTAACTTTTACCAAATCTATATCACATCTAGTGGTGATAATTTCCACATTTTCCACACCTGAATCTTCAAAAAACAGTATTTTATCATTAAAGACTTCATTTTTTGTATAAAATACATCATAGCCATATACTTTCTTCAGTTTTAAACTAGATTTCCTTAACACATTTCCACTAACATCAATTATATAGAACATATGAGAGTCGTCTTCTGCATAGAAATAGACATCTTCAAAATCTACTTTTGTGAAATTTTTATATTCTGGAAGTATGTATCTTAATTCTTCTTCTGTCACAAAAAGAATGTTATAATACCTACCATCATACACTTTTAAGAAAATCCCATCATCATTTTCACTTCTATACTTATACACTTCCTCAATATTATTTGGAAAATCCATAATATTTTTCCCATAAAGTGAAATAATTTTTTGGTCGGCTTTAAACACATACTGGTTATGCTCACCTATATTAAACTTTATAAGATATATTTCTTGTTCATAACTACATACTACATTTTTAGGATCATCTACTGCTATGCTTCCATCATCCAGCCGGTAAAATATGTGCATTCCTGCGGTTATAAAGCATCCTCTTTTTAACTCTTTACAATCAAAATTCATAAATTCTTTCTTTTCTTCGTTTGACATGAGTAATATCCTCCTTATTAAAATTGATAATAAAAGTCTTCATATTATTGAAACGCACTTAATAGATTTAATTTGCAAGCATATTCTAGCATAGTTAACCCCAAAAGTCAAGCAATAAGCAATATTCAATTTATTTTAGAAAAAAGATGAGTAAAATTTCACTAATTTACCCATCTTTCAATACTTATATTTTACTTAAAAGCTCTTTATTTTTCCAACTATATATTTAAGTATAGTTATTGCATCTTGTACATCTACTTTAGAATCTTTTGTTACATCCGCTCTAGTAAAATCATTTCCAGTTAATTTTTCTTTACCAGTTATATGTTTAAGCACAATTATTGCATCATTTACATCTATTTTTTTGTCCTTGTTTATATCACCAAGTTTTAGACTTTCTCTATAAGTTATAACTATATGAGTTTCATGAAGCATACTTCCATTTATAGCTACGCACATTGAGTCGCCTTCCTTTACATTTTCAGGAAATATTGCTGTTTTGTTGTCTTTAGATAACGTTCCACCTGCTATTTCTAAATTTACCGTTCCACTTGAAAGTTCTATATAATCTTTATATTCTTTCTCAATTTTTTCGCCATTTGCATCATATGAACATCTATCATAAATGTTATATTTGCACTTCATTTCATCTAAAAATGCTTGCTGGAATATTTTTGGTAATGCATATTCTTTGTTTTTAGTATTTACTAGAATTGTATTTTCGTCTATATAGCTATAATAAGTTTTATTTAAACCTATTACACCTGATACATCTTCCAAATTATTTTTACTCAAATTATAACCAGTTAAATTAGTTAATTTAGACATATCTGGAACTACTTTAATTTCATTATTACTTAAGTTTAAATATGCAAGATTCGTTAAATTTAATATTTTTGACATATCTTTTATTTCGCACTTTGACATTACTAAACTTGTTAAATTTTTAAGATTTTCTATTCCATTTAAAGTATTAATACTCCTTACACCAATAACTTCTAAATTTTCTAAACTAGTTAGATTTGAAATTTCAGAAAAATTTAATCCTGTGCATTTAGATTTTCCAACAACTTCTCTTAACTGATTTGTTCCAAACTCTCCATAGCTTACATCCTCTTCATATATGTATAAAAATTTTAATGATTTCATATTTTTTAAAGTAGAAAAATCTATTTTGTCACTTACAATACATGCACTAATTGTTTCTAATTTTGTACATGTACTAATTGCACTAAAATCTTTTATATTACTTACATATTGTGATGTAGGACCATCTTGAAAGTTATGTTGTCCAATATATAAACTTTTCAAATTAGTTAACTTACCAACATATGATAAATCTATTTCTTGCATTGTAGATGTAACTATATGAAGCTCTTCAAGATTTTTTGCATTTTCAACACCTGAAAGTATATCTTTTGGAAGTGTTATTTTACTTTTATCATCCTTAGCACTCCAAGTATAAGCATACCAGCTTTCGTCACTATATTTTAAATACAAATTTTTTAATTTTGTAAGCTTACTCAAAAAAGATAAATCTATTTTTTGTGTTGCTGTTATAGATAAAGTTTCAAGATTCGTAAAATTTTCTAAACCTGCTACTTCTTCAGTTACAGTTATAGTATTTATTTTTTCAAACAATTCTATAGGAATTACAAGTGTATGAGTTGTTTCATTTGACATTTCTCTTATTTTTTCTACCTCAACATAATTAAGGTTTGATTTCCAGCCATAAGTTTTTGTTCCTTCTCCAATTACAGCTTTATATACACTTTCTGATACATTAAAACTAATTGTTTCTGCTGCATATGCACTAGTTTGCATAGCTACCATAAATAGTAACGTAATTGTAATAACCATCAATGATAATTTTAATATTTTTTTCATTAAATTTTCCACCTCTTTATTTTCAATTATTAAAAACTTTTTATCTTTCCAACGATATATTTTAAAATAGTTATTGCATCTTGTACATCTACTTTTGAGTCTTTTGTTACATCTGCTCTAGTAAAATCGTTTCCAGTTAATTTTTCCTTACCAGTTATATGTTTAAGCACAATTATTGCATCATTTACATCTATTTTTTTATCACCATTTATATCTCCAAGTTTTAGTTCATCGCCATATGTTATTACTATATGAGACTCATGAAGAAGTCCTCCATTTATAGCAATGCACATTGTATCTCCTTCTTTTACGTTTTCAGGAAATATTGCTGTTTTGTTGTTCTTAGATAGCGACCCACCAGCTATTTCAAGTGTTACTCCTGTAACTTCTTTTTCTTCACTATATTTTACAAAATTTCCAGACTTGTCCCAATAACCATAATCAGTTAAATTTTTATAATCACTGTTATATTCCATTTCATTTAGTAATGCTTGCTGAAATACTTTTGGAAGTGTATATTCCTTATTCTTTGTATATACTTGAATTTCTTGTGCTTCAGCACTAAATTCTAATCTACCATAACTATCTGAAGTTTTAGATAAATGCACATTATCTACATTTGAGTCATGATTTTTGTACGAATAATAATAATTTGTAGTGCTTTCAAAATTATTTAGCAATGCTATTACATCGCTAAAATCTGTTATTTTTGAGTCTGAAATATTAATTTCATTTAAATAATCTTTATCTATACCCAAATCTTTTAAAACAGAAATATCTGATACACTAGTATTATCTAAATAAATTGCACCAATATTTTTAACAGATTTTTTTAAAGGTGTAATATCTTTTAATTTTTCACAATTTTCAAAGCTTACATATTGTAACTTAGTTAAATTTGAAATTGGTGAAATATCTTCTAAATTTCTACAATTTGAAAGGTTTAAATATACTAAATTTGTTAAATTTGAAAGCGCTGATACATCTTTTAAATTTTGGTCGTATCCAATTGATAAAAATAGCAAATCATTACTATCTTTTAATTTATCTAATTTAATTCCATCACTTGCACCCAAAAGACGTAAATATTTTAGCTTTTCTGGATGAGATATAAAGTCAAGTGAACTTGCTTTGTATTCATTTGAATCAATAGCTATATATTCTAAATCTTGTAGTTTAGAAAGCGGAGTTAAATCTGCATTAACCATAGTCATTGTAATTCTTTTTAGTTTTGTTAATTTTTCTAGTTTAGTTAAATCTAAACTTAAATCATATCCAGTTTCAACTATTGATAAAGATGTTAAATTATTAAAATTTTCTATTCCATACAAAGGATCATCACTTACATCTGAATAATACGCAAGTATAGATATTTCTTTTATAGCATTAAGCTGCTCTATAGTCATAACAAGTGTATTTGTTTCACTATTAGATAATTCTATTATCTCTTTCCTATCGCTACTACTTAATCCTATTGAACCATAATCACTTAACCCGTTTGATAATGTTTCTTCATATTTATAACCTGGTCCATCTGCCCAGCCAAGACCATAGCCTCTACTACCTGTTAAATAACCAAATATTTCTTTTGAAACTTTGATACTTTTTGTTTCTGCCGCATATACACCAGCATTTACTAAAATTCCAAATGCTAGCATCATACCAACAATTATTAATGATAATTTAATTTTTTCTTTCATAATTCCTCCTCTTAAATCCTCATTTTTTTTTTTTTTATTTTTTAGATTTTCACCTTTCTACAACTATTCTATACCAAATCAAAAAAAATGTAAATAACAACATAAGATTTTTATATGTCCTATGTTGTTATTTTTTACAATACTCATTTTATTTTTTCACAATTATTGTATATATTTTCCAAAATCAAATTTTTTATATTTTTTGGAAATAGATTTTTTATATGTTGTTATCTTGCTATAATATCTCCTTTTTAAAAGCTCTTTATCTTTCCAACTATATATTTTAAAATTAAAATTGCATCTTGTACGTCAACTTTTGTATCTTTTGTTACATCTGCTGCACCTATTTGACTAGCAGTTAGCGTAGTCTTTCCTGTTATTTTCTTTAAAATGAGTATCGCATCGTTTACATCTACTTTTCCGTCACTATTTACATCACCTAAAACATAACTTCCATCAGGGTATTTATAATCTTCTCCCATGTAGGTGATTATAATATTTGCCATGCCATAATTTAAGTTTACGGTATCTCCTTTTTTAGCACTTACAGGAAATATAACTGCTTTTTCATCCTCTGATAAAGTTCCCCCTGTTACTTTAAGAGTTGGGTATACTATATCATGCTGTAAGTCAATAGGTCCTCTCTCATCTACTAAAGAATTATTTAACAAATCCAGTGATTTTATATAATTAAATGGCATAATATAATTTTTGGTATTTACATTTATATTAATATTTCTATTATTTGTATCTATAACAAAACTTTTTAAATTCTTTAATGAATTAATAACTGTTATATCTAGTATTTTTGAAGTATAAAAACAATCAATAGTTACATCTTCTAATTTGCTGTTCATAACAATAGGTGAAATATCATCATTTTTTATTTTCACATCAATCAGTGATAATTTTTTTAGTTGCTGTAAGTTTCTTAAATAATTCATGTCAAATTTTTCATTTAACATCATGTTTACACTTTCAAAATCACTTGCTGATACACTTCCAATATGTGCTGGCACTTTATAACTTTTATTTATTTTTAATATCTCTAAATTTGATAGACTCGCTATATATTTAAAACCTTCAATTTTATCTAAATTAAATGTTTTTTCATTTTCAAAAGAGAGCATTAATCCTTTTATATTTTCAAAATTAGTAGCTATAAACTGTAAATATCTGCTATATTCAGTAATGTAGTCAGCTGAATAAGCTTTATTTATACTATAGAGGTCAACCAAAATATACTCTACATTTTTAAATACTTTTAAATTATTCAAATCTTTTTCAGTATATAGCTCTTTTCCAATATTTAAGTATTTTACATTTTCTATTTGCTCATCTGTAAAAGTAACTGTTTTATCTGTTTTGGAATAGTATTTTATATTCTCAAGCTTTACCTCTTCAAATTTATTACTCCCGCATAGCTCTTCTACAGCATTACTGTCAAACGTTAAAGTAGTAAGTTTATCTATTCTTAATTTATTATCTTTTAAGTATATCAAAGTTCCATTTTGTGCCTCTTTTTTAGATATACTATTTTTTATTACTATATTTTCTTGTGGGTACTTATTATTTTTATCTGTATGTTTTACCACTATAGTATACTCACCATATGATTTAGAATATAGTTTTTCTGCATCTATTTCAAAATAGTATACATCTTTTTCTGTAGCATCTTTTTGTATATTAGTATCAATATTTATATTGTTACCTTCTTTTACTAAAAATACTTTTGGAAGATTTGAACTTAGTATTGTTTCATTACTTCCAGTTCTATTTTGAACTATGTTAAACTTCATCTTTACATATGGCTTTGAATTCTTCATAATAATTTCAATGCCAAGTATTGTTGGAATTGTTTTTGCTCTATACTCGCCATTTTTAGCTATTCTTACATAAAATACTCCTCCTGTTTCTGTGCTCTTACTTGAGTCTAACATGCTTGTTCTTTCAATGTCATAGTTTACCGTAAAATCTAAAGATATTTCTGATTTTCTATTTACATTTTTTATTATAGGACTGCAGCTATATTTTATTTTATCTCTTCCATCTGTATATTCATCTTTTACAGCTTGTTTTAACATATTTAAAATTATAGGACTTGCCTTCTCTATATATGCCTCATCAGTTTCTTTTATACTATCTGGAATAGTTATTACAGGCATATACTTTACATTTCCTTGCATCACTTTGTAACAAACATCATTTTTAAATAAATATACATAATAGTTCTTACTTGAATTCATATCAAAGTTTAAAGCATAATTTACATTTGAAGATGGAGCAGTAGATTTTGGTATAAATACCCCTACTGCCTTTACTGAAGCAATGTTATGAATACTATCCCAATTTATTTTAACATCACTATTCCAAGTGCTATATGCACTACTTGTACCATTTGCACTTACATCATATTTATACTCTACACTTAAGCTTAAATTTTTTGTTTGTTCATTTACATAGTTTTTATCCGCTTCGTTATAGCTTTCTGAATTACTATAATTTACACTTATATTCTTAGGCATACTGTAATTTCTTGAACTATTATTATAATATAACAAAACTCTAGCTTTTTTTATACTTCCACTACTGGAATTTAAAACTACATCAAAGTCAGCATCATATGCACTAAGTATTTCATTTAATTTTGTTTTTATTGCCCCTTCTGCTTTTTCAAACTCTATTTCTTTTAAGTCAACTGTTACAGTTGATGGAATTTTATTAATGATTTGAAGAGCGTAAGATGCATTTGTATATGTATATCCATATACACTTTCTCCATTAATAACAAGTAGCAAAATAGCTATAATAAATATAATTATTATATATTTTTTTATATCCTTCATATTATCCCCTTTTCTTTTCATTTCCCAATCACTATTGTATACCAAATCAAAAAAATTGTAAACACAAAAACATAAGATATTTTCATACCCTATGTTTTTATTTTATATACTATTTAAAAACTCTTTATCTTTCCAACTATATATTTTAAAACTAAAATTGCATCTTGTACGTCAACTTTTGCGTCTTTGGTTACATCAGCTCTTTTAAATTCACTATCTGAAAGTTTTACTTTTCCAGTAATTTGTTTTAATATCATTATAGCATCATTTACGTCTATTTTGCTATCGCCGTTTATATCTCCAAGCTTTGCAAAATTTTCTGAATATTTGCTCATATCAATTGTTATTTTCGTAAATTTGCAATCAGTATATTCACTAAATATTTCCTCTTCACCTTCTATTAATTTTGGATTTACTTCTATTTCTAGTCCATTAAGCGATATATCAGTCATACTACTTACTTTAGACTTTAAAAATTCTGCAGCATCTTTTGTATCAAACATTACTTCTAAAACAGAAAGAAGTGATTTAAATGAATTGGCAGAAATATCATATCTTTCAGCAATAATAACTGTAGCAGTTCCATCATATCCAAACTTATTAAGTGCAACATTACCTCTTGTTAAATTTACACTTCCATCTCCATTAATCATATCTTTAAAAAGTTCTAAATCTGATACTTGCACATACACATCAGATAAATCTACTAGAGGAATTTTTTTACTAATGTCAATTTTCATCTCATAACTATCTTTCTCTAATTCTTTTATCTCAAATCCTTCATTTTCTAGTGTGTAAGTTGTTATTTTTTCAGAATTAAGTGTAGAGAACATTTCTCCGTCTAAATATCCATGAAGCTGCCCTATACTATCTACCATTATATTTGAAATAATTGCTCCTGAAAATATCATTTCTTGACTTCCAGAAAGATTAATTGTTAAAACATTACCATTAAGCATAAAATCAAACTCTTCATTTGCGCTTTCTGTCTTTAATTCTACAGTTATTTTATTGCTACTACTTGTTGCTTCTAAAGAAGAACCTGCTGCTTTAAGTTCTTTTACGGTACTACAGTTATTAAATTTATCTGCTATCTCTTCAAGTGTTGGATTTGCACCATATACACTAACATTTAATGTACAAACTACCATCAAAATACTAAATAACACTAAAATTTTCTTCACTTTTTTACCTCCAATATATACTAAATTATCCGTAAAATTCAATAAAAAGCACAAGAATTATAACTAAACCCCCATGCTTTTTACTATGTTTCTAGTAAATTATTTTACAAAGCTTACAGCTTCAGCAAAATCTACACTTAATACATTTCTTACAATGCTTCCAGTATCTGGGTTTGCTCTGTAATCTGCTGGTTTTTCTACTGGTTTTTCTATTATTTCAATTACAACAGCACTAGCAAATTTTCCATTTGCTGTAGCAGTTACTGTTACTTTTCCAGGTTTTATTCCAGTAACTTTACCATCTTTATCAACTGTTGCTATTTTTTCATCACTTGATTTGTAAGTAATTTCAACTTTATCAGTTACTCTGCTTGGTACAGTTTCAACAACTACACTACAGTCACCACCAACATATACTTTTTCTTTAGTTTGTCCTACTTTAATACCTGTTAGTGAAACTTCTGGAACTGTTACTACAACCTCGTCAGTAAATTCTCCAACTTTTGCAGTTATAGTTGCTTTTCCAATTTTTAATGCAGTTATTTTTCCATTTTCAACTTTTACAACTTTTTCATCTGATGAAGTTATAACTGCTGTTTTGCTATCTGTTGTATTTGCAGGATTATATGTTATAGCTAGTTCTTTTGTATCTCCTAAGAATAATTCAAAATCCTCTCCTAAAGAAATACCTTTAAGTGGTGCTTTTACTTTTACTGTACAAGTTGCTGCTTTTTCACCAGCTTTAAATGTTATTGTAGCTGTTCCAGGTGCTACTGCAGTTATTTTTCCATTTGCAACTGTTGCTATTTTTGCATCTGAAGTTGTCCATGCACCAGTATCTTTAGCTTCTTCTGGTGCTACTGTGGCAGTTATTGTTTCGCTTTCTCCAACATTTAATGTTAAAGCGTTTTTGCTTACTGTAGCTGAAGTTACTGTAACTGGAACTGTTACTTTACCAGATGTTGTTGTAACAACACTTTTTGTTAAATCTTCGTTTGCTACATTAGTTATTTCAGACACTAAATTTAAAGCTTGTGCACCTACTGCACCATCTTTAACTTTAAATTCAATTGTAGCAATAATTCCTGTTTTAAATGGCTCATCAGATAAACCACCTAATACAAAAACTATTGAACCATTTTCATTAGCAGATTTTACATCTGTAAACTCTTTAAGCATAAGTTTAGAATCTTTATACACTTCTCCTTCTGTTATTTTTGTAACTTCTAATTTTGTAGTATCAAAATTAAGTGTTTCTGTTACAGCGTTTGCTGAAAAAGTACCATCTAGTTTAACGTTAACTGTTGCAGTTTCACCAACTTTTGCATTAATACTATCAACTGTAATTGTAGTACCAGCTGCAAAACTTGAAGAAAATGGTAATACGCTCATAAGAGTTACAAGTGCGGTAACTAATACCAATACTTTAATAAATTGTGTTTTCATTAATATCTCCCCTTTTCTTTACATGTAACATTTTATATGTTACTTAAACACATACTAATTATACCATACCTATTTTTTTTGTAAATATTTTATTTAAAAATATAATTTTATTTTGCTATTTGTAATATAACTGTAATATTTCTAAAAATTGCCTAATCGGGTTTTTGACAGTTGCTAAATTACAAAAATGTTACAAGTATTGAAATACTTGCTTTTTTTTGTCAATTTTTTATCAAATATATTGCGTGTCATTACGTGTTATGATATAATATAATATCTAAAAGTGAGGTTTGTATAT